>JAAYCX010000064.1 GCA_012729555.1 Acidobacteriota bacterium | reverse complement strand
TCAACCTCCCGCCGATGCAGCCCGGCTCGTCGATCATGCCCGGCAAGGTCAACCCCGTCATCCCGGAGGTGGTCAACCAGATCGCCTTCAAGGTCATCGGCAACGACCTGACGGTGACCATGGCGTCCGAGGCGGGGCAGCTCGAACTCAATGTCTTCGAACCCATCATCGTGCACAGTGTCTTCGAGTCGGTGGAAATGCTGATCCAGGGGATGAACACCCTGAGGCACCGCTGCGTGGAGGGGATCGCGGCCAACGAGGAGCGTTGCCGCTCCCTGGTGGAGAACAGCATCGGGCTGGTCACCGCCCTGGTCCCCTGGCTCGGGTACGCGACGGCGAGCGACCTGGCCCGGGAGGCGCTCGAAACCGGCGCGAGCGTCTACGCGCTCGTGCTGCGCGACAACCTTCTCTCCAGGGAGAAGCTCGACCGGATTCTCGCTCCGGAAAACATGATCCGGCCCGGGAAGATGACGGCGGATTAGGAACAACCGATATCCAGGAGGGGGACATGGCGGACTATTTCGTGGGATCCAGGGAATACTTCCCGGGCATCGGGAAGATCCGGTACGAGGGGCCGGAGAGCGATAACCCGCTGGCGTTCAAGTACTACGACCCGGGCAGGATGGTGGGCGGCAAGAGCATGAAGGACCACCTCCGCTTCGCCGTGGCCTACTGGCACAGCTTCTGCGCCGACGGCCGCGACACCTTCGGCGACCCCACCCACGCCCAGGGGTGGAAGCGCGGGGGGGACCCGATGACGCTGGCGGAGCAAAGGCTCGACGCGGCGTTCGAGTTCCTCACCAAGCTGGGGGCGGAGTTCTACTGCTGGCACGACCGCGACTTGGCCCCCGAGGGGGCCACCCCCGCCGAAAGCGAGCGGAACCTGATGGCCATGGCGGCCAAGGCGCGGGAGCGGCAGGCCGCCACGGGGGTCAAGCTCCTCTGGGGGACCGCCAACCTCTTCGGGGACGTGCGCTACATGAACGGCGCCGCCACCAACCCCGAGTTCGCCGTGGTGGCCCACGCCGCCGCCCAGGTCAAGGCCGCCATCGACGCCACGATCCTGCTCGACGGGGAGGGGTACACCTTCTGGGGCGGCCGGGAGGGCTACATGAGCCTCCTCAACACCGACCTCAAAAGAGAAAAAGAGCACCTGGCCCGCTTCCTCGCCATGGCCCGGGACTACGCCCGCGCCCGGGGCTTCCAGGGGGTCTTCTACATCGAACCGAAGCCGATGGAGCCGACCAAGCACCAGTACGACTTCGACGTGGAAACGGTGGCGGGCTTTCTGCGCCGGTATGGCCTGGACGCCGACTTCCGGATGAACATCGAGGCCAACCACGCGGAGCTGGCGGGGCACGACTTCCACCACGAGCTGGAGACCGCTGCGGCCATGGGGCTGTTCGGCTCCGTCGACGCCAACCGGGGGGACCCGCGCTGCGGCTGGGACACCGACCAGTTCCCGATCGACTGGCGGGACACCACCCTGGCGATGTACGCCGTCCTCCGCGCCGGGGGCTTCACGAGCGGCGGCCTCAACTTCGACGCCCACGTGCGGCGCAACTCCGTCGACCCCTCCGACCTGTTCGAGGCCCACATCGGCGGCATGGACGCCTTCGCCGTCGGGCTCGAGGCCGCCTGGCGCCTCCAGGCCGAGGGGAAGCTCGCCGCCTTCGTCTCCGAGCGCTACCGCTCGTTCGACTCGGGCGACGGGGCCCGCTTCGAGCGGGGCGAGATGAAGCTCGGGGAGCTGGCCGCCCTGGCCGCCGGGTACGGCACGGCCGGCCGCCAGAGCGGCCGCCAGGAGCGCCTGGAAAACCTAATCAACCAGGCGTTGGGGACAGTCACCACTGTCCCCAACCGCGTCGCCAACCGCGACGTCCCGCCCATCGCCCATTTCTGAAAACAGGGACGTCCCGCACGTTTCCCATTTTCCATAAGGGGGACGTCTGAACAGAGGGGGAAGTCACCAGCGTCCATTGGGGACACCGGTGACTGTCCCCCGGACTCATTCCCCTCCGGCATGGGCCTTGACGTTCTTGAGCGACTCGATCAGCCGGCTCGCCTCCGCCTTCGTCAGCCGCTCCAGCTGATCCCTGTGATGGTACTTGACGAGGAAATTGCGGAAGTGGTCCTCGCCCCACCCGAGTTCCCGGCGCAGGTTCCCGATGAAGTACTTCTGCCGGAGCGTGATCCCGTCGGGCCGCGGCCGGTAGTGACGGCTGCGCATGAAGACGTTCATCAGCCGGCGGAAACTCGCGTCGTCCAGGTCGCGCGCCGACTCCACCCCGGCGGCTTCGCGCAGGATCTCCCGGTACCGCTCCTCGTCCAGGCCGAGCTCCTTCTTCACGATATGGATGACGGCCAGCTTGTTCCGGTCGATCTTCATACTCAAAGTTTAGCATGAAGCTCCCGGCCAGGCCTTCGCGTAGGCGGCCAGCACGCGGTCGATCAGCCGCTCCACGGCCGGGTCGACCGCGCGCCGCGCCGGGTCGGCCTCGTGCCATGCGACGATCTCGCGGGCGCCCGCGGCGAAGGGGGTGTCGCAGCGGAAACCGGGGGCGAGCTGTCGGATCCTGCCGTTGTCGAAGATCCTGCTGCGACTCTTGTCCCCCAGCAGGCCCGCGCCGAACTGCGGGTCGTAGGCGTGGACGAGTTCGCTCGGCACGTGCACCAGGCGCGGCTCGACCCCCAGCGCTTCGGCCAGGATGCCGTAGATCCGGTTCCAGGGCAGCCACTCGTCCGAGGTGATGTGCACCGCCTCCCCCACGGCACGCGCGTTTCCGAGCAGCGGCACGAAGCCCCGGGCGAAGTCGCGCGCGTGGGTCAGCGTCCACAAAGATGTGCCGTCGCCGGGGACCAGCACCGGCTTCCCCCGCTTCATCCGCTCGAGCGTCGTCCACCCTCCCGGCAGCGGCACCTTGGTCGCGTCGTAGGTGTGCGAGGGGCGCACGATGGTCACGGGGAACTTTTCGTCGTGCCGGGCCCGCTCGAGCAGCCGTTCGCACTCGATCTTCTGGCGCGCGTACTCCCAGAACGGGTTTGCGAGCGGCGTAGCCTCCGTCACCGGCAGGCGGTCGGGCGGGGTCTGGTAGGCCGAGGCCGAGCTGATGAAGACGTACTGCCCCACCCGCCCGGCGAAGAGGTCGATATCCGCCTGCACGTGGTGCGGCTCGTAGGCGATCCAGTCTACGGCCGCGTCGAAGCTCTGCCCGGCGAGCGCGCGGGCGACGCTTTCGGGGTCGCGGATGTCCGCGCGCAGCACCCGGGCGCCCGCGGGGGCGGGCCGGGCGGCGCTCCGGCCGCGGGTGAGCAGGGTCAGGTCGATCCCCTCCCGTATGGCCAGCGCCGCGGCCTCCGAGCTGATCACGCCGGTCCCGCCGATAAAGAGCACTTTCATGCCTGTCCCCCCTCATGCCGGAAAGATGGTAAGATGATTCTACATCAAAGGATCGAGCCGAAACCCGTGGCGGCGAGGACCGATGGGTCCAGCCCCGCCGCAAAGTGCGAACGAATTTGCAGGCGACAGATCCGTCAGCCAACAATAAAGGAGCGCCCATGGAATATCTACGCATGATCGCGCAGTTGATCGTCGCATTCGGCATTCTGAACGTCTGGTTGCTTCGTTTCCACAAGGCGACGGCCTATCGGGCCAAAGCGGCGGGGAACATGCGGGAGGAGTTTGCCGCCTACGGACTGCCGGTGTGGTTCCTGTGGGTGGTCGGCGGATTGAAGGTGATCTTCGCCCTGTCCCTGCTCGCGGGTTTCTGGCTGCCACAGCTCGTCCGGCCCGCCGCCCTCGGCCTGGCGATCCTCATGATCGGTGCCGTCGGGATGCACCTCAAGGCAGGGGACCCATGGAAGAAGGCCGTGCCCGCCTCGATCGTGCTCGTTCTCTCGCTGATCGTTGCGATCCTCTGACCGGGGACAGTCGCCGGCGTCCCTCCAGCATGGGGCGTTGTCCGAAATCCGTTTGCGAACGGGAGGAGCTATGACAAACAGGACGGACGCCATCATCAGCGGCCTCGCGGCGCTCCTTGTATTGTTCACGGCCATGCTCGATCCGCGCGTGTCGGTCGGCCTGGCGGTCGTGTTTCTGCTCGGCGTGGCGGTCTACAAATTTACTCGGAAAGGCGGGGCATGAAATGCCGCGGCGTCCCGGTTTTACGATGGGGACAGTGGTGACTGTCCCCGTTCCCAGACGGTGACCTGGCTGAGGCTGTGCTGGAATTTCCGGCGCGTCTCGCGGATGACGAAGGGGACGGTGACCGGGTCCGCGACGGGGCGGAAGGACGGTTCGAGCACGCGGTGAAGCGCCTCGAGCGTCGCGAGCGGCTCCCCGGCCACGCGCCGCCCGCCGAGCCAGCGCGACCTGGGCGTGAACGCCTCGTCCCAGCTGTAGGGGGAGGCGATCACGAGCAGCCCGCCCGGGACGATGCGCCCGGCGATCGTCTCCAGGAAGCGGGCGGGGTCGGGCAACCGGTCGATCAGGTTGGCGGCCAGCACCAGGTCGTAGCCGGTGTAGCGCTCCTTGAGGTTGCAGGCGTCGGCCTGCTCGAACCGGACCCGGTCGCGCAGCGCCTCGAGCCCGAAATCGGCCAGCCGGGCCTCGTGGTGCGACTCGATCTCCCCCTCCTCGACGCGGGTGTACTGGATGAACCCCTGCTCCTGCATCGCCGCGCCGATGCGGATGAAGCGGGCGGAGAAATCGAGCCCGGTCACGCTCTCGAACCCGCGCGCCAGCTCGAAGGCGGCGCGCCCGACCGAGCAGCCGATGTCGAGGGCCGCGCGGTGGGGCTTCCCCTCCGTCGCCGCGAGGCAGATGCCGGCCATCGCCGCCGGGAAGTTGGGCACCCCGAAGGCGCCCTCGCCGTAGTGGCTCTCGCAGTACTGGGCCACCAGCGGGTCGCTTTCGTACGTCTCGACCGCCGCCGGCGCCGGCTGCGCGGAGACGAGGTAGCGGAAGCCGGCATGCTGGTAGAAGTGGCGCCGGAAGGCGTAGCGCGCGTGCCGCGTCGCCTCGTTCCCGGTCGAGATCCAGGAGCCCCCCTTGATCAGGTTGTGCCGGCCGTCGAAGGTGGGGGTGGAAAAGTCGTCGTAGTAGGGGTGGACCTCGAAGCCGGGCAATCCCGCGATCGGGGTCTCGGTCCACTGCCAGACGTTGCCGACGAGGTCCGAGAACGGCCCCTGGGTGAAGGCGCCGACCGGGCAGCTCGACGCGTGGTGCTCGAGGTTCAGGTTGCCGGGGGCCTTATCCCAGTCGGGCTGGTCCTCCGGCACGTGCCGCTCGCGGAGCAGCTGCCACTCCGCCTCGGTGGGGAGGCGCACCGGCTCGCCCCGCCGCTCGGCGAGCCAGTTGCAGAAGGCCTTGGCCTCGAGGTAGTTCACCTCGACCGGCCAGTCCCAGGGCATGTCGATCTCGTGCGTCACCAGCCTGAGCCGGTACCCGTCGTCCTCCCGGCGCCAGAAGCGCGGGAACTCGGCCTGCTGGAAGGAGCGCCAGCGCCACCCTTCTTCGGTCCACCACCGCTCCTCGCCGTAACCGCCCGCGTCGACGAAGGCGCGGAACTCGGCGTTGGTGGCGAGGTGGCTCGCGGCGCGGAAGGGGGCGACCGTTTCGATCCGCTCCCCGTATTCGTTGTCCCAGCCGTAGAGCCGGTGCGAGCGCGGTTTGCCCAGCCGGACGGAGCCGCCGGGGGCTTCGATCAGTTCGTTCGCGGGGGGCTCGCCCGCGCGCGGGCACGGCTCCCACAGCGGGTGCCGGCGGACATGCTCGAGGGGGAGCTGCCGGATCAGCACCGAGGAGGTTTCCAGGTGGATGCGGGCGTGCTCGATCCCCATCAGGACCGCCCACCAGGGATTGTCCCAGGTGATCGGCAGCGCGAGCGGCAGCCGCCGGATGAGCCCGTCGACCAGGGCGCGCACCTCGTCGCGGTAGGCCTGGACCGCCTGGGGGGCCGGCCAGTCGTAGTGGGCCTCGTCCAGGTCGTCCCAGGACATTTCGTCCACCCCCACGGCGAACATCGATTCGAAGGCGGGGTGGATGCGACGGTCGACGAGCTTGGCGACGACGAGCTTGTTGACGTAGAAGACGGCGGTGTGGCCGTAGTAGAAGATCAGGGGGTGGCGCAGCGGGTCGGCCCGGAGCCGGAACGACTCGTCGTAGCGCAGCGTTTCGAGCAGCGCCTCGTCCAGGTCCCAGGTGTCGTGGAAGTAGCGCAGGATCTCCGCGCGCTTGGCTTCCGGCTCCCCCTGGTCGAGGATGGGCGTCCGCGTGCGGCGGAGGCGCTCCTGGGTGCGCCAGCCCGACGTGGGCCGCTCGGTCAGGGCCGCGGCGCCGGGGGTCGGCGCGGAAGGTTTTGAACCCTGGTTTTCCGGCCCCATGGCACCCTCCCCGGGAAGCGACCTCGATGCGCCCTGTCTTCCCTTCAATGTAGTCGGGTCCGGGGCAGGAATGCAAGGGGGACAGTCACCACCGTCCCCCTGCCTCCTTCCGTTCCTATTGACATGTGTCACGTGACGCGATACAGTCTTGCCTATGATCAAGACGTTCGCAGATAAGCGGACACAGGAGCTTTTTCGCACCGGGAATATGAGACGTTTCCCTGCGGATACGGCGCGTCGGGCCATGCGCAAACTTGAGTATATCGACCTGGCGACCAGACTCGATGATCTCAAGGTGCCTCCGGGCAACCGGTTACATGGTCTGGAGGGAGATCGGAAGGGTAAGCACTCCATATCGGTCAACGACCAGTGGAGGATCTGTTTCCGGTTCGAGGATGGCGACGCCTACGACGTCGAAATCTGCGATTACCATTGAGACGGAGAACGAGATGAGTATTGACAACAAGGGGCGGAGGCAGTGCCGCCCGACCCATCCCGGCGAGATGTTGCGCGAGGATTTTCTCCCGGACTATCAGCTGACGGCCTCCGGGCTGGCCCGCGCCATCGGAGTGTCCCGGCAATCTGTAAACGAACTGTTGCGCGGACGACGCGCCGTCAGTCCGGAGATGGCGCTGCGTTTGGGAAAAGTGTTCGGCAACTCGCCCGAATTCTGGCTCGGCGCCCAGCGGGCCATCGATCTGTGGGACGCCGAACAGGAGTTGAAGGACGATATCGCCGGCATCAGGACACTGCATGTCGCTTGATCATCGGCCGGGGCGGCACCGACGAGGATCCGGTCCGGTCACACGCGAACGTTCCGCCCCAGGGGAGGAGCATGATCCGCGCTTTCGAACCTTCGGACATGGAAGACGTGCTGGAACTCTGGCTCGAGGCGTCGGCCGGGGCCCACGATTTCGTCGGCAGGGAATTCTGGGAGTCGAAAGTCGATGACATGCGAAACCGGTACCTGCCCGCCGCCGAGACCCATGTCTTCGTGCAGGGGGGCAGGGTCAGAGGTTTCGTTTCTCTCCAGGGCGATACCCTGGCGGCCCTGTTCGTCTCCCCCGCTTTCCAGGGGAGGGGCCTGGGGCGGCGGCTGATGGACAGGGTCAAGAGGCTGCGCGACAGGCTGGAGCTCACCGTCTATCGCGAAAATCAACGGGCCGTCCGGTTCTACCGGCGATGCGGCTTCGCCGTCGTCGGAGAAAGGACGGACCCCCACACGGGGCACGCCGAGGTCCTGATGGAGTACGGCCCCGGCGGGACGGTCCCCGCCCTCCCCGGAGGATGAATCGTGTTCGACGAACTGGCCGCCATCTTCGAACGGCCGGAGCCGTTCGGGTGTCACACCGCAAGGGAACTGTGGACCGACGGGCACACGTCGGCCCGGATGCTCTCCTTCCATCTCGACGAGGCCGGCGATCTCGCCTCGCGCAACGCCCGCTTCATCGACCGTTCGGTGGAATGGATTGCCTCCCGTTTCGGCCTCGGCGCGGACAGCCGGGTGGCCGATTTCGGCTGCGGCCCGGGATTGTACGCGACGCGGCTGGCACGGCTCGGGGCGAAGGTGACGGGCATCGATTTCTCCCCCCGGTCGGTCGGCTACGCCCGGGAGGTCGCCGCCCGGGAGCGGCTGGACATCCGTTACGTGGCGGCCGATTACCTCGATTGGGAGACCGCCGACCGGTTCGACCTCGTCCTGATGATCATGTGCGATTTCTGCGCCCTCGGGCCTGCGCAGAGAAACATGATGTTGCGCAGATTCCACCGGATCCTGAAGCCGGGCGGGTCGGTCCTCCTCGATGTCTACGCGCTCGCCGCTTTTGACCGGCGGGTGGAGGGGGCGAGCTGCGGGATGGACCTTCTCGACGGATTCTGGGCGCCGGGCCGCTATTTCGGGTTTTTGAATACCTTCAAATATGCCCGGGAAAAGGTCGTCCTCGACAAGTACACCATCGTCGAACCTGGGCGCATCCGGACGGTGTACAACTGGTTTCAGTGCTTCGACCCCGGCACCCTGGAAGGGGAACTGGCGGGGGCGGGCCTGGCCCTGGAGGGGCTCCACGCGGACGTCGCCGGGTCTTCCTACGACGAGAACGCGGAAGAATTCGCCGTCATCGCCCGGAAGGGCTGATTTTCAGGGGGACAGTCACCACTGTCCCCTTCGGGCCGTTCCGGTTGCGCGCAAAAACGGGTGGGACGTCCGCATTTTCAACGGCTGGGGCTGTTTCGGTGGTATAAGGCGGAGGAACAATGAGATACATGAAGAGGATCATGCTGATTGCATTTCTGGCTCTGTTTCCGCGAGCCTTTGTGGCCGGCGAGCAGGCCTCGACTCAAGACGATGAGGGTTTTTCGCTCATCAGAATCTCCACGGGCATTGTGAGTCAGGAGATGAATGGAAGCCTGGCGGGATATTATGCCATTTATGTGGGTCCCGACGCCTGGGACGCACTTTTGAATGACGGGGATCTGGGCCCTTTACTGAAAGCCGCTCCGCCCAACGCTGCCCAGAAGGCCGTCATACTCCTGCCGCCCAATCCCAGGAATGGCAAGACCCATTGCATCTATTTTGATAACGCCCATCCTGTTGGAGTGGTCGGCGTGCCGTCCAATGCCGAGGGGAAACTGGAATCAGCCGCAATCGGTTCCGCGCTCAGGGTGGTTACGGCCGAGATGAACCAGCCGTGCAGGGAAGAGCTGTATTTCATTCCGGGAATGTTGGAGGCCGATGACGGCAGGCCTGTGCGGGCACTTAAAATCGCCAGTGCCGGGCAAAAGTAAGGCGGTGATAACATCACTTTTTTGGGCAGAACTCTGGCTTTCGTGAAGGCGGGAACATGGAATGGATCCTTCTTTTTGTCGCGGGGCTGTTCGAGGCGGGCTGGGCGATCGGGCTGAAGTACACCGATGGGTTTACCCGGTTGTGGCCCACGGTCTGGACCGTCCTGGCGATGGTCGTGAGCCTCGGGCTCCTGGGCGTGGCCATGAAGGCGCTCCCGGTGGGCACCGCTTACTCCGTCTGGGTGGGGGTGGGGGCGGTCGTGACCGTCGCCCTGGGCATAGTGCTGCTGGGGGAACCGGCAAGCGCCGGCCGGCTCCTCAGCGCAGGGCTGATCATCGCCGGGATCGTGGGGCTCAAGCTTGCGACCCCGGCCTGAGCCCGGGTATAACCATGCACGCGGCGGTTCGATGCGGGTGTCGCCGGCCGGGTAAGAGTGCACGGACGCTGGAGGGAGCGGGAATGACGGCTGAACTGAACGGGCGGACCGCGCTGGTCACGGGGGCCAGCCGCGGGGTCGGGAAGGGCGTGGCGCTTGGATTGGGGGAAGCCGGGGCCACCGTGTACGTGACCGGGAGGACCGTGACCCCGGGGGCCGGGCCGATGGGTCTGCCCGGCACCATAGGGGAAACCGCCGACGAGGTCTCCCGCCTCGGGGGGACGGGCGTCGCCGTCCGCTGCGATCACACCGACGACGGCCAGGTCGAGGCGGTGTTCGAGCGGATCGACAGGGAGCGGGGGGGGCTCGACCTGCTGGTCAACAGCGTCTGGGGCGGTTACGAGCGCATGTTCGAAAACAACGAGTACACCTGGCCCTTCCCCTTCTGGAAGCAGCCGGTCTGGCGGTGGGACGCGATGTTCCAGGCGGGAGTGCGCGCCCACTACGTGGCCGGGGCGCTGGCCGCCCGCCGCATGGTCGCGCGCGGGGCGGGCCTGATCGTCAACATCTCCTACTGGGCCGCGCAGAAGAGAATGGGGAACGTGGCCTACGGCGTCGCCAAGGCGGCCACCGACAGGATGACGTCGGACATGGCCGCGGAGCTGGCGCCGCACGGCGTGGCGGTGATCTCGCTCTACCCGGGGCTGGTGCGGACCGAGAGCGTCATGCGCGCGGCCGAATTCCTCGACCTGGGCAATTCCGAATCCCCCCGCTTCATCGGGCGGGCGGTCGCCGCCCTCGCGTCCGACCCCGGGGTGATGAAGCGCACCGGCACGGTCTGCGTGGCCGCGGCCCTTGCAAGGGAATACGGGTTCGGGGACATCGACGGCAGACAGCCCGTCCCGTTGTCCCTGGAGGACGCATAGAACAAGGTCATGAAGGATTTCCGGGAGCTCCAGGAGCACGCGGAAGGCGGGTGGGAAGAGGGCCGGGCGGGAGCCGTCCCGACGCGGGTGGCCGGGGTGTCGCTCCACCGGCTGCCCCGGTTTTCCGATCTCCGCGGGAGCGTGACGGTGGGGGAGTTCGACCGCAGCGTCCCCTTTGCCGTGAAGCGCTACTTCCTGGTCTTCGACGTCCCCGGCGGGGAAGCGCGCGGGGGGCACGCGCACCGGCAGTGCCGGCAGTTCCTGGTCTGCGCGCGCGGCAGCTGCGCCGTGGTCGCCGACGACGGGCGCGACCGGCAGGAATTTGCGCTCGACCGTCCCGATTTGGGCCTCCACCTCCCCCCGATGGTCTGGAGCGTGCAGCACCGGTACTCGCCCGACGCCCTCCTGCTGGTCTTCGCGTCGCACTATTATGACGCCGACGACTACATCCGCGACTACGACGGGTTCCTCCGGATCCTGTCGTTTCATGGGGGGGTGCGCCGATGACGGATCGGCGGGTGGCCGTGCTCGGCGCCGGCATCCTGGGGAGCAGCCTGGCGCTGTTTCTGGCCCGCGCCGGGGTCCGGGTCACCCTCTTCGACAAGGCCGACCGCCCCATGGCCGCCGCCAGCCGCTGGAACGAGGGGAAGATCCACCTCGGCTATCTCTACGCGGCCGACCCGACCCTCGGCACCGCGCGGCACGTCCTTCCGGGCGGGCTCGCGTTCGCCCCGCTCCTCGGCCGGCTCATCGGCGCCGACCTGCGCCCCCACGCCACCGCCGTCGACGACATCTACCTCGTGCACCGCGACTCGGTGGTGGAAGCCGCGACCGTGCGCGCCCGGTTCGACGCGGTCGGGGCCCTGATCCGGGCCCACCCGGACGCGCGCCGCTACCTCACCGACGTCTCGGATGCGCGCGCCGTCCCGCTCGGGTCTTCCGAACTGGCGACGCTGGCGCCCGGGGACGACATCGTCGCCGGGTTCCGCGTCCCGGAGCGTTCGGTCGATACCCGCTGGGCGGCGGACCGGGTGGCCGAAGCCGTCGATGCCGAGCCGCGCATCGCCTTCCGGCCGCGGGTGACGGTCACGGGCGCCGCTCCCGTCGCCGGCGTGGACGGGGCGTGGCGCGTCAGGAGCGCCGGCGGCGACAGCGAGCCCTACGACGTCGTGGTCAACGCGCTCTGGAACGGGCGTCTCCCGGTGGACGTTGCGGCCGGGCTCGACCCGGAACCCCCCTGGACCCACCGCTACCGGTTCTGCGTGTTCGCGCGCACGCGCACCCTCGTCGACCTCCCGAGCGCCATCGTCGCGGTGGGGCCGTTCGGGGACGTCAAGAACTACAACGGGAGGGACTTCTACCTCTCCTGGTACCCGGTCGGTCTCGTGGCGGAGGGGGACGGGCTTGAGTTGGCGGAGCCGGCCCCGCTCGCGGGCGCGCTGCGCGAGCGCTTCCTCGACGAAGTGCGCGCCGGGCTTGGCGCCCACATCCCGGGGATCGGGCGGGTGTTCGACGAGGCGGAGGAGCTGGTGGTGGGGGGCGGCTTCGTATTCGCGCGCGGGAGCGGTTCGATCGGGGACCGCGATTCCACGCTGCACGCGCGCGACCGGTTCGGCGTCCGGCGCCGCGGCGCCTACCACTCCGTGGACACGGGCAAATATTCGACCGGACCCTGGCTGGCCGAGCGGCTGGCGCGGGAGATCGCCGGGTGAGGAGGAGACGTGACCGATAACGGGTGCCCGCTGGTGACCGCGCTGGTCCCCACCTGGAACGGGGCCGCCTTCATCGGCCGGACGCTCGAGTCGCTGGCGCGCCAGTCGTGGCCCCGCCTCGAAATCCTCGTCGGGGACGACGCCTCGACCGACGGCACCCTCGCCGTCGTCCGCGACTTCGCCGCCCGCCACCCCGGCACCCGGGTGATCGAGCGCACCGAAAACCTCGGCTGGCTAGGCAACTCCAACGACCTCATGGCGCGGGCGCGGGGCGAACTGATGTTCTTCGCCTTTCACGACGACGTGGTCGCCCCTACCTACGTCGAGCGTCTCGCCGGGGCCCTCCGGGACCGGCCGGCGGCGGTGCTGGCGTTCTCCGACATGAAGGTGCACGAGGTCGACGGGACGGAAGATTTTTACAGTTTCCGGCGCCTAGAGGGCAGGTCTAGCGCGGTGGGGCGCGGGCTGGTGATGCTGCGGCGCCCGGCCGGCTGGTGGGTGCCCAACCGCGGCCTGTTCCGCGCGAGCGCCTGGCGCCGGGTCGGGGGGATCCGGCCGAACGACCGGGGGGAGTACTCGGCCGACTGGACCTGGCTGCTGCACCTCGCGCTCTTGGGCCCGTTCGTGCGGGTGCCGGAGACGCTGTGCGACAAGTACTACCAGAAGGGGAGCATCAGCAAGCAGTGGCCCCACGACGCCGCCCAGGTGGCGGCGCTGTGGCGCGCGGGGGTCGCCGAAATCAGGCGCAGCCCGCTCGACCCCTGGAGCAAGGGGGTGCTGATCGCCCCGCTGATGGTCTTCCCGCACCTCGGCGGGCCGGTGAAAAGGGCGCTGCGGAAGGTGTTCCCGCCGGCGTGAGCCCGCTCACCCCGCGGCGACCGAACTGTCCGAGGACCTTTTCCACAAGAGGAGCGTCAGCCACAGGACGAAGGTCTGGAGCAGCGGCGGGATTTCTCCGTCGAACTCGGCTCGCACGCGGCGCCCCAGCCACGAGGCGGGAACGACGGCGCCCACGCGCCGGTCGCCGTCGAAGAGGCCGAATTCACGGCTGAGCGCGCTTGTGGCCTGAAGCGCATATTCCCGGCCGCCGAAGAGGACCGCGAATTTCCGCTGCAGGGCGGAGGGCTTCACGGCGCTGGCGGCGGTCGATCCGTCGACGCTTTCCAGCACGAAGGGGCCGGTCAGTCCCTGGCGGTAGACGCGGTACTCCCCCTCCGCCAGGATGATTGTCCCCTTCTCGCTCCAGGAGCCGATCACGACCCGGGCGACATCCGCCCCTTCCGAGTCCCTGACCGAATAATCCCACGACAGCCACCGTCTGGGTGACGCGCTCAGCATGACGGAACCCCCTTCTTTTCGCCGGGCCCGAGTCTACCGTGAAGTGCCGGCCGGACGCCATCGCGAACCGGAGGCCCCCGGGATCGGGCGGATGTCCCGTCCGCCGGTGTGATATAAAGTCGTGCGCGGGGCAGTCGGATCCCCGCGGCAAAGGAGGCTCCAATGATCCAGCGGATCGCGGCGGTTTTCGAATACCACGACTGGGCCAACCGCCAGTTCGTCGCGGAGGCGCGCGCGCTCCCGGCCGGGGAACTGGAGCGGGAACTGGGGGGCAGCTTCGCGACGTATCTGAAGACCCTCCGGCACATCCTTTTCGTGGAACGGCTCTTTCTCGGGCGCTGGCAGGGGGCGGCCGCCGCGACCGGGGTGAAGCTCGACACCGTGGAGGAGATCGGGGCCGCATGGGAGAAGCTCGAGACCGAAAGAAGGGCTTTTCTCTCCACCCTCGGGGTCGACCGGCTCGACGGGGAGATCCGGTACGCGGACACGCGGGGGCGGGACGTGTGCGTGCCGTTGTGGCAGGCGGTCTTTCAGTGCGTCAACCACGCGACCTTCCACCGCGGGCAGCTGGCGGAAAAGCTGCGGAAGCTCGGCCGGACGCCGCCGGCGACGGACTACATCCTGTTTCTCCTGGACAGGCAGGCGCGTGGCGTTACGGCGTCTTGATGCTTTGACGCCATGATGCTATGCTCCTTCCGGGAGGAGAGGACCCATGAAAAACAACCCGACCCGTTCCACGATCTATTTCGAGCCGGACCTGCACCATGCCCTGAGGATAAAGGCCGCCCATACCCAGCAGTCTCTTTCCCGGCTGGTGAACGATGCGGTCCGGCAGGCTCTCCAGGAGGACCAGGAGGACCTGGAAGCTTTCGATGAACGAGTGAACGAACCCTTGATCAGTTATGAGGAGCTTCTGAAGGATCTCAGGAAGCATGGGAAAATATAGGGTCGTCCTCCGCAAATCGGTTGCCCGGGATCTGCGTCCCATCCCGAATCCGGACCTTCGAAGAATCCTGGCCGCCATCGAATCCCTGTCGGTGGAGCCGCGGCCCTCAGGAGCCGAAAAGCTCTCGGGGCAGGACAGGTACCGGATAAGGTTGGGCGCCTGTCGGGTCATTTACGAAATCCACGACGGGGAAGTGCCCGTCATCGTCGTAAAGGTCGGACATCGCAAGGATGTCCATAGTCACAGATGAGGGGACAGTCACCACTGTCCCCACGGAAGGGGCGGCATGAGAGGGGATGTCCTGGTTTACAGCATCGACGGCGCCGATACCATTGCCGGCGTCGACGCCAACTGGCGGAGCTTCGCGGAAGATAACTGCTGGCGCTCGAGCTGCGGCCCGGAAGAGGTGGTGGGGCGGTTGCTGTGGGACTTCATCCAGGACTACGAGACCCGCCACCTCTACCAGGAGCTCTTCCGGCGGCTCCGGGACGGGCGCCGCTGCCCGCCGCTTCCGTTCCGGTGCGACTCCCCCTCCGAAAGGAGATTTCTCGAGCTCGCCCTCAATCCGCTGCCGGAGGGTGGGATCGAACTGCGCAGCCGGACAGTGCGCAGCGAGCGGCGCGAACCGGTGCCGCTGCTGGAGGCGGGCACGCCGCGCTCCGGGGACTCCATCACCATCTGCAGCATGTGCAAGAAGATCCGGGTCGCGGAGGAGCGGTGGGCGGAGATCGAGGAGGGACTGGTCCTCCTGAGGATCTTCGAGGCCGAGGCGATGCCCTGGTTGTCCCACGGGCTGTGTCCGGCGTGCTACCGGTCGGCGGTGGAAAATATGGATTAGGGGACAGTGGTGACTGTCCCCACTCACGACATGAAACGATTTTCTCGTCCGGACGACATCCCCTTGATCACGACGGAGCATTTCGTGCTGCGGCCGCTGCGCGCCGCCGACGCGGCGGCGATCTTCCGGGTCTTTTCCGATCCCGAGGTGGCGCGCTACTGGGGTCATCCGGCGCTCGCGGAGATCGAGGATGCGGAGTCCTTCATCCGCCAGGCCCGCGAGGGGGTCCGGTCCGGGGAGCTGCTCGAGTGGGGGGTGACCGAAAAGGGGCGGGACGAGGTGATCGGGACCTGCGCCTTCTCGAACTGGGTCCGCGCGCATCGCCGGGCGGAGATCGGCTTCGGGCTGCGGCGCGACCGCTGGGGGGAGGGGATCATGTCCGAGGTCCTGCCCGCCCTCGTCCGGTTCGGCTTCGTGGAGATGGGGCTCCACCGGATCGAGGCCGACGTCGATCCCCGCAACACGCGGTCGATCCGCGCCCTCGAGCGGCTCGGGTTCGTGCGCGAAGGGTATCAGCGCGAGCGGTATCACGTCAGCGGGGAGCTCCAGGATTCGGTCCTCTTCGGGCTGCTGCGCCATGAATATGAATAGGGGACAGCGGTGACTGTCCCCATTCACACCAACTGGAGGTTTTGGAGCTGGCGGTGGGCGGCCTCGGCCCAGCCGCGGTTGGCCAGCGGGCTGGCGGGGGAGGGGTGGAGGATCTGCCCCACCGGGATGCCGCTCCCCCCGAGCGCGCGCTCGGAGGCCCGGCGGGCGAAGGCGCCGACCCCCACCAGGAAGCGCGCGTCCATTGCGAGCGCCAGGCGCCGCAGCGCCTCGTCGCAGGCGGCGGTCAGCCGCTCGGCCTCCGCGGCCGGCAGCTTGTCGGGGGTGATGTTTTTGCCGCTCTCGGCCATGAAGACCAGGGGACAGTAGTTCACCACGAAAAATTTCTCGAAGAAGGGGCGCGGGGCCCCGAAGCGGTCCCGCGCGTAGCCCCACAACCGCGTGCCGCTCACCTCGCTCCGCGGGCAGTCGAAGCCGCGGATCGGGCGCTTGGGGTGCTGCCGGGGGAGCGCGTCCAGCGCCCCCGAAACGCCCAGGAAATCGCGCACCATGGCCACGTCGCCGAAGGGGACCCCGGTCTGGGCCATGCCGAAGGGGCCCGGGTTCATCCCCACCCAGAGGGCGACCCCCGGCCGGGCGTGCTTCTCCACGTAATCCCTGTGGGGGGCCCGGGCATAGGCGAGGGGGTTGTACACGTACTCCACCGGCGGCCCGAAACGCATCCGGTCCACCCGCGCCGACAGCTCCTCCGTGATCTCCATCAGCCGGGCGGCCAGACCCCTCATCGGGCCGGCTCCGCGGGCGGGGGGGACACCCTCCGGTGAAGGGCGGGGACCGCCACGAGCGCGGCCGACCCGTACCACTCCTGGAGCTCCATCACCAGGCTCCCCGCTTTCACCGCGGGATCGGTCTCGGTGAGGGCCTTCGCTTCGGCCAGGGTGGCCACATCGAAGATGTAGATCCCGCGCAGGTCCCCCTCCCCGAGGAAGGGGCCGGCCACGAGCAGTTTCCCCTCTTCCACCAGCCGCTGGATGTTCTTCAGGTGGGCCGCCTGCAGCTCCCGGGCCCGGACGGGCTCGATCGGGCGGTTGGGCCCCCGGTTCAGCAGCGCGATCACGTACCTTTTCATGCCGTTGCTGTCGGCGCCGAATGTTTTCGCCGCCCGCGCGTCGAACCCGCCGTCCGCCAGGCAGGCGTCGAGCGGGACACTCTCCTCCCCCCTCGCGGCCGCGGCCGGGAGCGCCAGCGCACAGGCCAGGACCAGAACCGCTTTCGGGATGTTCATGGACCGTTCCTCCATGATTTCATTCTCCCGCATCCCGGGCGGAGGGGCAACGGCATTATCCACGTCCGCCCACCCTTCCGGGAAAGGGTTGCCCGCGCACCGAATGGGAGATATCCTTTAGGTAAAGAGTACGGCGGTAAATGAGTAAAGGATAAGGAATCGTGAAAGTAAGCAGGGTATCGACCAAAGGGCAGGTCACTATTCCGGCGGGCATCCGATCGGCCCTGGGTGTGGGTCCGGGCGATCTGATCGCCTACGAACTGGAGGGGGACCGGGTGCGGCTGAGGAAGGTCGAGCCGTTCGATGCGGCCTACCATGCCGCGGTCGCCGAAACCCTCCAGGAGTGGAACAGCCCGGAAGACGAGGAGGCGTTCCGTGATCTGTGAGCGCTGCGACGTCGTCGTGGTGCCCTTCCCTTTCTCGGACCGGGTACAGGCAAAACGGCGGCCGGCCCTGGCGCTGAGCCGCGAGGACTTCAACCGGCACGGGCACACGGTGATGGCGATGGTGACCACCGGCCGGGCCCCGGCCTGGCCGGGAGACATCGTGCTCACCGACTACACCGAAGCGGGCCTCGCGGTCCCCTGCGTGGTGCGCATGAAACTTTTCACCCTGGACAACCGGCTCATTCTCCGGAAAATCGGGCGTCTTGCCGACGACGATGCCGAAAGAGTCTCCGGCAGCGTCCGGCAACTCCTGGGGGAGGCGGACGAATGCCCGAAAAACTGAATCCGCGGAAGAAGCCGATGAAGCGCTGCGGCTGGCCGGGGGACGACCCCCTGATGGTGGACTATCACGACCGCGAGTGGGGCGTCCCCTGCCACGACGACATCCGGCATTTCGAGTTCCTGGTCCTCGAGGCGGCCCAGGCGGGGCTGAGCTGGCGCACGGTCCTTTACAAGCGCGAGGGGTACCGCAGGGCGTTCGCCGGTTTCGACCCGCGGAAGGTGGCGCGCTTCGACGCCCGGAAAATCGAGCTCCTGCTCGGGGACCCCGGGATCATCCGCAACCGCCTGAAGGTCGGCGCCGCCGTCCACAACGCCCGGCGCTTCCTGGAGGTGCAGGGGGAGTTCGGTTCGTTCGATCGGTACATCTGGGGCTTCGTCGGGGG
Source organism: Acidobacteriota bacterium (assembly GCA_012729555.1). NCBI lineage: Bacteria > Pseudomonadati > Acidobacteriota > Acidobacteriota bacterium. The sequence goes on along the minus strand of JAAYCX010000064.1, from coordinate 25,454 downwards.
CCGGCCCCGCGTCAACCGCTGGCGGTCGGAGGGGCGCGTCCCGGCGACGTCGGCGGAGTCGGAAGCGCTCAGCGCCGACCTGAAGCGGCGCGGCTTCAAGTTCGTCGGTTCGACCGTGATCTACGCCCACCTGCAGGCCGCTGGACTGGTCAACGACCACCTGGTCGGCTGTTTCCGCCACGCCGGGGTGCAGGCCGGGGGCGCTACAGGGTCCCGATGAAGCTGGAGGCTTCGATCTTGAAGTCGAAGTCGCGCTCGAAGAGGATGAAGCTCACGGGGACGGAGTAGGTCACCTCGATGACGACCTGGCCGGCGAGGCGGTGCACCTTGATGTTTTCCCTCTGGATCGGGACGTCGTTCCGCTTCGCCATCTGGTAGACGTCGCGGATGATGGTGTCGTCGTCGAGGAAGCGGGCGCCCGCGCGGCTGGCCTCGGTCTTGATGTCCGCCTCCATGTTGTAGTTGGCGTAGTAGACCGGCCCCAGCTGCACGGCCAGCACGATCGCCAGCCCCATGAGGACGATGAACACGAGGCAGCCGACCATCCCCTTGCCTTCAGCGTTTTCGAGTAAGCGACGCCCTTGCGATTTCATATTCCCATGCTCTCCCGGGGATCCCCCCGATGTCCGACCAAAGCAGAAATGCCGCTATTACGCCTAACGTAGCTCCAAACCGCCGGCAAAGGAAACGCTTTTTCCCCCAATCTTCCGAAACTGTGAGCGCCGTCACCGTACGGGCCCGCGGCTCGCCCTAATCCACCTTCAGGATGGCCAGAAACGCCTCCTGGGGGATCTCGACCTTCCCCAGCCGCTTCATCCGTTTCTTCCCCTCCTTCTGCTTCTCGAGGAGCTTGCGCTTGCGGGTGATGTCCCCGCCGTAGCACTTGGCCAGCACGTTCTTGCGGATCGGGCGGACGACCTCCCGCGCGATGATCTTGCTGCCGATGGCGGCCTGGATGACGACCTCGAACATCTGCCGGGGGATCAGCTCCTTCATCTTCAGCGCCAGCGCGCGCCCCCGCAGCACCGAGTTGTCCTGGTGGATGATGAGCGAAAGGGCGTCGACCGGCTCCCCCGACACGAGGATGTCGAGCTTGACCAGGCGCGCCTCCTGGTAGCCGGCGAAGCGGTAGTCGAGCGAGGCGTAGCCGCGCGAGGCCGATTTGAGCCGGTCGTAGAAATCGAGCACGATCTCGTTGAGCGGCAGGTCGTAGGTGACGAGCACCCGGTTCCGGGTCACGTACTCGAACCCCTTCTGGACCCCCCGCTTCTCCTCGGCCAGCTTCAGGATCGGGCCCAGGTACTCGTCGCTGGTCAGGATCATGGCTGTGATCAGGGGCTCCTCGAACTTGTCGATCTCCTGCGGATCCGGGAGCTTGGAGGGGTTATGGATCTCCATCACCTCCCCCTTCCGGGTGGTGACCCGGTAGCGCACCCCGGGCGCCGTCGTGATGAGCGAGAGGTTGAACTCCCGCTCCAGCCGCTCCTGGACGATCTCCATGTGCAGCAGACCCAGAAAGCCGCAGCGGAAGCCGAAGCCGAGGGCGCCGGAGGTGTCCGGTTCGTAAAAGAAGGCGGAGTCGTTCAGCTGCAGCTTCGAGAGGGCGTCGCGCAGGTCCTCGTACTGCCCGTTGTCGGTCGGGTAGAGCCCGGCGAACACCATCGGCTTGATCTCCTGGTACCCCGGGAAGGGGGCGTCGGTCGGCCGGGAGTGCTCGGTGATGGTGTCGCCGATCTTGGTGTCGGCCACCCGCTTGATGTTGGCGATGACGAAGCCGACCTCGCCCACCGTCAACTCGTCCGCTTCCTGGAACTTGGGGGTGATGACCCCCACCTGCTCGATCGTGAAGGACTGCCCGGTGGCCACCATCCGGATCTGCTGTCCCTTGCGCAGGGTGCCGTCGATGACGCGCACCAGCACGATGACGCCCCGGTAGGCGTCGAACCAGGAGTCGAAGATCAGCGCCTTCAGCGGCCGGTCGTAGTCCCCGGCGGGGGGGGGGAGCCGGTGCACGATCGCCTCCAGGATCTCCTCGGTGCCGATCCCCTCCTTGGCGCTCGCCAGGATGGCGTCCTCGGCGTCCAGGCCGATGATGTTCTCGATCTGGTCCTTGATCCGCGGGATCTCGGCGCTCGGCAGGTCGATCTTGTTGATGACGGGGATGATCTCCAGGTGGTGGTCCAGGGCCAGGTAGGTGTTGGCCAGCGTCTGCGCCTCCACCCCCTGCGCCGCGTCCACCACCAGGAGCGCCCCCTCGCAGGCCGAAAGGCTGCGGGAGACCTCGTAGGAGAAGTCGACGTGCCCCGGGGTGTCGATCAGGTTCAGGACGTAGTCCTCCCCGTTGGCCGCGCGATAGTTCAGGCGCACGGAATGCGCCTTGATGGTGATCCCCCGCTCGCGCTCCAGGTCCATGGCGTCGAGCACCTGGTCGGACATCTCCCGCTTGGTGAGCGCCCCCGTGCGCTCCAGCAGGCGGTCGGCCAGGGTCGACTTCCCGTGATCGATGTGTGCGATGATGGAGAAATTCCTGATGTGACTCTTGTCGCGCAGCAAATGGACTCCTCTTTCTTTCCCGGAACCTTCGTTCCCACCCCCCAAATATACCTCGAACGGGTCGGGACTCGAAGAGCGGGGAATAAACGGTTATAATAAAGGCTTTTCGGCAGAGAGCAAATGGCCAAAACACCGAATCCGGGCGGGGACCTCGTCTACGGCGACGTGGCGTACGGGAAATCCCTGATCCATTCGTCGCAGTTCGAGATCAGCACCCCCTTCGAGCCCGCCGGCAACCAGGCCGACGCCATCGGGCAGCTGGTCCGGGGGGTCCGGGCGGGGGACCGCCACCAGGTCCTGCTCGGGGTGACCGGTTCGGGGAAGACCTTCACCATGGCCAAGGTGATCGAGGCGCTCCAGCGCCCGGCCCTGGTGCTGGCGCACAACAAGACGCTGGCCGCCCAGCTCTTCCGCGAGTTCAAGGGCTTCTTTCCCGGCAACGCGGTCGAGTACTTCGTCTCCTACTACGACTACTACCAGCCCGAGGCCTACATCGCGGCGACCGACACCTATATCGAAAAGGACGCCCTGGTCAACGACGAGATCGACCGGTTGCGCCACTCGGCCACCCGCTCGCTGTTCGAGCGCCGCGACTGCGTCATCGTCGCGAGCGTCTCCTGCATCTACGGCCTGGGTTCCCCGGAGGCCTACTACGGGATGCTGCTCTTTTTGGAGAAGGGGCAGCGGGTCTCCCGCGACGGGATCCTGCGCCGGCTGGTGGAGATGCAGTACGCGCGCCAGGACTTCGCGCTGGAGCGGGGGTTCTTCCGCGCCCGGGGGGACGTCGTGGAGGTCTTCCCCTCCTACGAGGACTACGCGGTCCGCATCGAGCTGTTCGGGGACGAAATCGACGCCCTCTCCCTGATCGATCCGGTCACGGGGCGGAGGCTCCGGACGTTCGACCGCGTCCCCCTCTACCCGAAATCGCACTACGTCCAGCCCCGGGAGCGGCTCGCGGAGGCCATGGACGGCATCCGCGCGGAGCTCGAGGAGCAGTGCGCCCGCTTCGAGCGGGAGGACAAGCCGCTGGAGGCGCGGCGGCTGCACCAGCGGACGATGTACGACCTGGAGATGATGCGCGAGCTCGGCTACTGCCGCGGTATCGAGAACTATTCGCGGCACCTGACCGGGCGCGGGCCCGGGGAGGCCCCCCCCACCCTTCTCGACTACATCCCGCGCGACTGGGTGCTGTTCGTGGACGAGAGCCATGTCTCCATCCCCCAGGTCCGGGCGATGTTTCACGGGGACCGCTCCCGGAAGGAGAACCTGGTCCGGTACGGCTTCCGGCTCCCCTCGGCCCTCGACAACCGCCCGCTCAACTTCGCCGAGTTCGAGGAACGGGTGAACCAGGTCATCTACGTCTCGGCGACCCCGGGGCCCTACGAACTGGAAAAATCGGGGGGCGTCGTCGTCGAGCAGATCGTCCGGCCCACCGGGCTGACCGACCCCGAGATCGAGATCCGCCCCGTCGCCGGCCAGGTGGACGACCTCATGGAGGAGATCCGGCTCCGGGCCGGGCGCAACGAGCGGGTGCTGGTCACCACCCTGACCAAGCGCATGGCCGAGGACCTGGCCGAATACTACACGGAGCTGGGGCTGCGGGTGCGCTACCTCCACTCGGAGGTGGAGACGCTCGACCGCATCCAGATCCTCCGCTCCCTGCGCGCGGGGGAGTTCGACGCCCTCATCGGCATCAACCTGCTGCGGGAGGGGCTCGACCTGCCCGAGGTCTCGCTCGTCGCCATCCTCGACGCCGACAAGGAGGGGTTTCTGCGCTCGACCACCTCGCTGGTTCAGACCGTGGGGCGCGCGGCCCGGCACATCAACGGCCGCGCCATCCTCTACGCGGATGTCATGACCGGCTCGATGCGCGCGGCGATCGAGGAGACCGGCCGCCGGCGCGCGGCCCAGCGGGAATACAACGAGGAGCACGGCATCACCCCGCAGTCGATCACGAAGCCCCTCGACGCGGACATGATCCGCATCTACGAGGGGGACTATTACGAGCCCCCCGCCCTGGCCGAGGAGGCCGTCACCTACCAATCCGCCGCGGAGCTGGAGCGCGAGATCGGGCGCCTGGAAGGGGAGATGCGCGCGGCCGCCCGCCGGCAGGAGTTCGAGCAGGCGGCCGTCCTGCGCGACCAGGTGCGCAGGCTCAAGAAGACGGCCATGGAACTGGTGCAACCGGAGACGACCGCATGATCCAGACACTCGAAGCCGCAACCACCGTTACCGGGACCGTCCGGCTCCCCGGCGACAAATCGATTTCCCACCGCTACGCCATGCTGGCGGCGATAGCGGAGGGGACGTCGGTGATCGGGCGTTTCGCCGCGAGCCGCGACTGCCACAGCACGCTCGGGTGCCTCCGCGCGCTCGGGGTCGAGGTCGGGACGGAGGGGGACACCGTCACCATCCGGGGGCGCGGGCTGCGCGGCCTCTCGGCGCCCGCGGCCGCGCTCGACGCGGGCAACAGCGGGACGACCATGCGCCTCCTGGCGGGCATCCTCGCCGGCCAGCCGTTCGAGTCGGTGCTGACGGGGGACGATTCGCTCGTCAACCGGCCGATGGGGAGGGTGCTCGAGCCGCTCCGGCGGATGGGGGCCGCCGTGGAGGCTCGGGAGCGGGGCCTTCCCCCCCTGCGGATCCGGGGGGGCGCCCTCGGCGCCATCCGCTACCCCCTGCCGGTCGCCAGCGCCCAGGTCAAGTCGTGCGTCCTGCTGGCGGGGCTGTACGGCTCGGGGACCACGGCGGTGGAGGAACCGGTCCCGACCCGGGACCACACGGAGATCGCCCTGGGCGAATTCGGCGCCGCGGTGAGGGTCGATGGGAACCGGATCGAGGTGGACCCGGAGCCCAGGCTCGGGGGGCGGCGGCTCGTCGTCCCCGGGGACCTTTCCGGGGCCGCCTTCTTCCTGGTCGCCGCCGCCCTCGTGCCCGGCTCCGACCTCCGGCTCCCCGGGGTCGGCCTGAACCGCCGGCGCCGCGAACTCCTCGGCTACCTCGAGCGGGCGGGGATGGGGCTCGAGGTGGAGAACGAGCGCGACGAAGCCGGGGAGGCGCGGGGCGACCTGCGCGTGCGCTACAGCCCGGCGCTGCTCGAGGGCGCCCTCCCCCCCATCGCGGGCGCCGGGACGGCGGCCCTGATCGACGAGATCCCGGTGCTGGCCGTGCTCGGGTCGCAGGCGGCGGGGGGTCTGGAGATCTCCGACGCCCGGGAGCTGCGGGTGAAGGAGAGCGACCGGATCGCGGCCGTGGCCGCCAACCTCGCCGCCATGGGGGCCCGGGTGACCGAAAAACCGGACGGGCTCGTCATCGCGGGCGGGGCGCGGCTCCGGGGGGCCGACATCGCCACGCGCGGCGACCACCGCATCGCGATGGCGTTCGCCGTGGCCGCGCTCGCGGCGCGGGGGGAGACGCGCATCCACGGGGCCGAATGCGCCGACGTGAGCTTTCCCGGTTTCTGGGACGCGCTCGGGAGCGTCCGCTGATCCCGCGGGGGCGGGGAAAGGAGGGACGATGGCCGACTGGCCTTTCGATTCGTTGAGGGCCCGCCTCGACTACGAACCGGTGGAGCTCCGCTTCGGCACCAGCGGGCGCCGCGGCGAGGTGCGGCACCTCAGCCAGCTCGAGGTCTATATCAACGCGCTGGCGGAGATCGAGTACCTGCAGTCGCTCCCCCCGGGGGAGGGGGGGACGCGGCGCGGGGCCCCGTTCTATATCGCCTGCGACCTGAGGCCGAGCTGCACACGCCGCGTCGCGGAGCAGGGGGGGCGCGGGGAGATCGTCCAGGCGGTCGTGCGGGCGGCGCTCGATGCGGGAATGCGGCCGGTGAACCTGGGCCGGATCCCGACCCCGGCGCTGGCCCATTACGCCCTGGCCCGAGCCTGCGGGAGCGTCATGGTCACCGGGAGCCACATCCCGTTCGACCGCAACGGCTACAAGCTCAACACCGCGCGCGGCGAGCTCCTCAAGAAGGACGAGGCCCCGGTCAACGAACGGGTGGCGCGGGTGCGCGCCGCCCTCTACCGCCAGCCCTTCGACGCGTCCCCCTTCGACGGCCGCGGGGACTTCAAGGCCGGGCACCGCGAGCTCCCGCCCGAATCGGGCGAGGCGCGCGACGAATACATCGAGCGCTACGCGGAATTCTTCGCCGGGAGGCCGCTTCTGGGGATGCGGGTGCTGTGCTACCAGCACTCGGCGGTGGGGAGGGATATCCTGGTCGAGATCCTGGAGCGGCTGGGCGCCCGGGCGATCGCGGCCGGCCGGAGCGGGACCTTCGTGCCGATCGACACCGAGAATGTCCAGGACGAGCTGGTGGCCGCGATCCAGGGGATGGCGGACCGGGCCGCGGCGGAGCACGGGCCGATCGACGCGGTGGCGTCGACCGACGGTGACAGCGACCGCCCTCTGCTGCTCGGGATCGAGGCGGGGCGCCTCCTCTTCTTCGGCGGGGACCTGCTCGGGATGGTGACGGCGGAGTTTCTCGGGGCGGACGCCGTGGTGGTCCCCGTCAGCTGCAACGACGCCATCGACCGGGGGAGCCTCCGCCCGGCGCTCGAGCCCAGGACCCGGATCGGTTCCCCTTACGTCATCGAGGGGATGGAGCGGGCGCGCCGGAAGGGGCGGCGCGCCGTCTGCGGCTGGGAGGCCAACGGCGGCTTTCTCACCGGGAGCGCGATCACGCGCGCCGGGCGCACCCTTTCGCCCCTGCCGACGCGCGACGCCCTGCTCCCTCTCCTTGCCGTCCTCGCGGCCGCGCGGGAGCGGGGGTGCGGCGTGGCCGGGCTCTTCGCGCGCCTCCCTCAGCGCAGGAGCCGCGCGGCGCTGATCCGGGACTTCCCCCGCCCGGCGAGCGCGGCGATGATGCGGCGCTTTTCCCCCACCGACGAAAGGGTCCGCGAGGCGGCCTTCGACCCCCTGTCCCTGACCGGGGAAGAGGGGGGCATCGTCGCCCCTTCCCCTTCCGCGGCCTCGGAGCTCGGGCGGATCCGGGAGGAACTCCAGCGGCTGTTCACCCCGGAGCTCGGTTTTTCCCCCGTCGCGGGGATCAACTGGATCGACGGGGTGCGCGTGCTGTTTGCGAGCGGGGAGGTGGCCCACGTGCGGCCGAGCGGCAACGCCGACGAGCTCCGCATCTACGCCGTCGCCGACGACCAGGCCCGGGCGGACGCGATCGCCCGCGCGGGGGTGGCGGAGCCGGACGGGATCCTGCGCCGGATGGAGCGAATGGCCTGCTAGCTCTGTCCGCTTTCGGGTTACAATGGCCGCAAACGGGGAGGACTTATGGATTCGGGACAGGAAGAGAAGGGGTGGACGCGCAGGCATTTTGTGGCGACGGCGGCGGCCGGCACGGCCGTGCTGGCTTCGAGCGCCGCCGGAATGGCCGAGGCCCGCAGTGCCGCGGCGAAGGAGGCAACGCCCATGCAGCAGATGAACACGTACGGAAACGATCTTCTGAACATGCTGGTGCTCAGGACCTACCCGATCGCCATCAAGATGCTCAAGGATGAAAGCGGGATCCCCGCGGGGGCGGTGAGGCCGAAGCGCGACCTGGGGGAGCACTACTCCGCCTGCCAGGCTTTCGGCATCGTGCGACGGCGCGGTACGGCGCTCGCCATGTTCCTCGAGGACCACTGGTGCTTCGAGCCCATCATCGGCTATGGGCTGGTGGAGCCGCCCGCGGACTTCATGGAGGGTTCCGGGAGCGCCTTCTTCGTCCAGGACAGGGCGGCGGCCAGAAAGAGGACGCAGGAAATCTCGCTCCTCCCCCACGGGAAGTACGCGGGCATGGTGCTGGCGCCGCTCCACAAGGCCAATTTCGAGCCCGACCTGACCGTCTTCTACTGCAACGCGTCGCAGCTCCGGCACATGCTCTTCGCCCTGCTCCTCAAAAGCGGCACCCGCGTCACCTCCACCATCGACCCCCTCTGGTCCTGCGTCCACTCCGTGGTGCCCCCGCTCCTGACCGGGGAGTGCCAGGTGACGGTGCCGGACCCCGGCGAGTTCGAGCGCGGCGGGGTCGGGGACGACGAGATGATGTTCACCGTCCCGGCCTCGCGCATGGAAGAGATGATGTACGGCGTCTACCACTACGAGAAGGCGGGGATGGGCTACCGCAGCTTCGGCCGGGAGATGAAGGGCGATTTCGCCCAGCCCCCCTTCTACCTCGATTATTTCAGGAAGTGGGGCCTGGACGCGCCGAAGAAATAGCGGGAACAAGGTTCTTTTATTCATTCCCTCCCGGGATCTATAATGTCCTATCCCGGGAGGTTTCCATGAAACACGGCAACTGGATCGTTTTCCTGTGTCTCGCCTCGGCGCTCCCCGCGGCCCACGGGCAGATGCAGAAGTGCAGCATGGTTTCCGGCGGGGTCATGAACGGCCTCGACGGGAAATATACGGCCACCCTCACCTATAACCCGCTCCCCATGGGGAAGCCGGGCATGCTCCCCGGGCGCCCCTATGCGGGTGAGGAGATCGCGCAGCGGGTGAAGACCCTGCCCGACGGCTCCAGGGTGGTCGATCCCCGCCCCTCCACCTTCCACTACCGCGACTCGGCGGGGCGCACCCGCACCGAGCGCCCCCTGGCCAGGTCCTCGGTCATGAACCGCGCGAACATCCCGGTGGTCCCGGAGATCTTCGACCCGGTCGAGGGCGCCTGCGTCTACCTCGACACGGTCAACCGGGTGGCGCACCGCGTCCGGATCGAGCTGCCGGTCCGGGTGCTGACCCCCCCCGAGGGGTTGACCTTCCCCATGCCCGTAACGGTCGCCATGGGGGGGAAGTCGAACGCCGCCGCCGCGAGCGCCACGGAGCGGCTCGGGCCGATGACGATCGAGGGGGTGGAAGCCAGGGGAACCCGCACCACGACGACCTATCCCGCCGGCGCCATGGGGAACGACCAGCCGATGACGGTGTCCAGGGAAAACTGGGTTTCGGAGGAGCTCAACGTCACGGTGCTCTCGAAGGTGACCGACCCGCGCCAGGGGGAAGACCTCGAGGCGCTCGTCAACATCAGCCGCGAGGAGCCGGACGGCTCCCTGTTCGAGATCCCGCGCGGGTACCGGGTGGTGGAGGAGACCCTCCCCTTCCAGATCACCTTCTCGGGCCGGGCGGAGTGAGGCCTACTCCGCCCCGATGGCCTCGAGGTCGGCGAGGTCCTTCTTCCGGGCCAGGGCCTTTTTGTTCCGTATGAGTTCGCGGATCCCCAGGTAGCGTACGGGAAGGTCGCCGAGGAAGTCTTCCACGCTCCCGGCCAGGGCTTCTTCCCAGGAGACGCCCGTGATCGATGTCAGCAGGTCGATCCTGACCGGGGGAAATCCAAGCTGCACGACCTGGCCCGGCTGCTGAAAGTCCTCCGCCTTCAACCCGAGAGAACCGAATCCGAATTCCTTGAGCGATTTCAGAATTCGCGCTGCGTTGGCGGTATCCGCGTGAACCAGGATATCGAGATCTCCCGTGTAGCGCGGAGCGCCATGCCGGGCCAGGGCGTAGGCTCCGACGATGAGGCACTCAACTCCGTTCCTGTCGAACAACGCGAGCAGATCTCTGAAGTCGGGCTGAATTTCCATGGTTTTGCCTTCGCAGCAGTTCGACGGCGGCGACCCGCTCCTCGGGGCTCCGGCGCAGCCAATAGGCCAAGTCTTCCCTGATCGAGCAGTCCCGGGTCAACTCGAGAATCGTGACCGCTTTTTCCATCATCGGGATCCGCTCCTCCGGCATGTCATGATTATACCCTGTCCGGGCCGGGGGCGTTCCCGTTTTCGGCCCAGAGCCGGGCGAGGTTCACGATCGTGGCGACCGCGAGCTCCATGGCGCGGGAGGAGACCCACTCGAGCTTGCTGTGGGGGTTCTGCATCCCGGCGAACAGGTTCGGGGTGGGGAGCCCCATGAAGGAGAGGCGCGCGCCGTCGGTCCCCCCGCGCACGGCGTGGCGGAAGGGGGTGACGCCCGCCTGCCGCATCGCACGCTCGGCCATGGCGACGACCCGGGGGTGCCGCCCGAGCACCTCCTTCATGTTGCGATAGCTGTCGATGATCTCGAGCCCCACCGTGACCCCGGGGAAGCGCCTCTCCGTCTCCGCCGCCATCTCCCCGAGCAACGCTCCCTTGGCCGCCATCCCCTCCGTTTCGAAGTCCCGCAGGAGCACCTTGAGCCGCGCGAGCTCCTCGTTGCCGCCGAGGTCGTGGGGGTGCAGGTACCCTTCCCGCCCCTCCGTCGTCTCCGGCTTCATCCCCTCCGGAAAGAGGGAGAGGAAATGGCCCGCCGCGTAGAGCGAATTCACGAGGATCCCCTTGGCGTAGCCGGGGTGGGTGTTCCGCCCCGCGAAGGTGACGACGGCCGTCTGCGCGTGGAAGGTCTCGTCGCTGATCTCCCCGATGTCCCCCCCGTCGACGGTGTAGGCGAAGTCGGCGCCGAACCCCTGGACGTCGAAAAACGCCGTCCCGTTCCCCACCTCCTCGTCGGGGGTGAAGGCGATCCTGATCGTCCCGCGCCGCTCAGCCGGGTGCGTCGTCCAGTATTGGACCGCCGTCATGATCGCCGCGATGCCCGCCTTGTCGTCCGCCCCGAGCAGGGTGGTGCCGTCCGAGGTGACGATGTCGGCCCCGACCTGGCTCCGCAGGACGGGGTTTTCCCTGATCACCTGCGCCGGGTCGCCCGGGAGCGCGATGTCGCCGCCGGCGTAGTTTTCGTGAACGACCGGGCGCACGCCGGTCCCGCTGACCGAGGGGGAGGTGTCGAGGTGGGCGATGAAGCCGACGGCGGGGACGGCGGCCGCCTCCGCGGGGGGGAGGGTGGCCGGGACGGTGGCGTAGACGTAGCCGTGCTCCTCGTCGAGGCGCACCTCCCGCACCCCGAGTTCCCGGAGTTCCTCCACGAGCAGCCGGGCGAGGGTGAACTGCTTCTCCGTGCTCGGGACCCGGAGCTCCTCTTCTTTGGACTGCGTGTCGATTGCGGCGTAGCGCACCAGCCTCTCCACGACCTTCGGTTTGATCTCCACGGCCCCTTCCCCTTTGTCCGGACGGTTTTCGGAAGTATCCGCCCGCGCCCCGGGCTGCACCGAGTATACTTGCTTTCAGCGCGAAGCGACACGATTTTGGCCCGGGGAGCGGGAGGCCGATTTCCTCCTGCGCGCGGGGTATAATGGAGGCGGGCGTATGAAAAAGGGGACGGGTCTGCTGGCTTTGATGTTTCTGGGAGGGATGGTCATGAACATGAGTGCGGCCGACGGCAACGACGAGGCGGTCGGTTTCGGGATCGCCCACCACCATGTCGGCATCAGCGTGCCGGACGCCGAGGCGTCCGCCGCCTGGTACGGCCGGATGCTGGGGTTCGAGGTGATCGCGCGGATGAAGGAGGACGGCGCGCAGAAGATGAACATCGTGCATATCCGCCGGGGCAACTGCTACATCGAGCTGTTCGAGGTGGAGGGGGCGAAGCCCCTGCCCGATTACCGGCGCGACCCCTCGGCCGATTTCGGAGTGCACGGCCTCAAGCACATGGCTTTCGAGGTGGCCGACGTCGCCGCCGCCGTCGCCGAGCTCCGGGCCAAGGGGGCCGAGGTCGCCTTCGGGCCGGTCGATACCCCCGGGGTGGCCTTCGTCTTCATCCGGGACAACGCCGGGAACCCCTTCGAGCTGATCCAGTACAAGCAGCCGCAGCCGTGAGCGTCGAAAGGGAGGACCTGGCGCCCTGGCTCCGGCCGACGGACATCATCGACGCGGACCACCCCGATATCCTCGCCTTTGTCGCCCGGCACGCCGCGGGCGCCGCGGACGAGCGGGAGCGGGCGGTGCGCCTCTACCGCGCCGTGCGGGACGGGATCCGCTACGACCCCTACACCCCGTTTCACCTCCCGGAGCACTACCGGTCGAGCCGCGTGCTCCGGGCGGGACGCGGCTTCTGCATCCCCAAGGCGTCGCTCCTGTGCGCGGCCGCGCGCGCGGCCGGCATCCCCGCCCGGCCCGGGTTCGCCCACGTGCGCAACCACCTCGCCACCCGGCAGCTGCTCGAGTACCTCGGCTCCGACCTGTTCGCCTGGCACGCCTTCGCCGAGCTCCACCTCGGGGGGAAATGGGTGAAGGCCACCCCCGCCTTCAACCGGGAGCTGTGCGAGCGGCACGGCGTGCCGCCGCTCGAGTTCGACGGGCTCGAGGACTCCATCTTCCAGCCCTTCAACGGGGAGGGGCGCCGCTACATGGAATACGTCGCTTTCCTCGGCAGCTTCGATGACATCCCCGTGGCCGAAATCGTCGCCGGCTTCCGCGCCGCCTACGGCGAGGAGCGGGTCCGGGGCTGGATCGAGAGCCACGAAAGACGGCAGGCCCCCCGCCCGCGGTTCGAGACCGAAGAGGTGGTCTAGCCGGGAACCGCGGTTATTTGCGCATGGCGCGTTCCAGCAGTTCGCGCAGCCGGGTGCGGGCGCGGAACACCTTCAGGCGGGCCGCCTGCTCGGTGCACTGCATGATTTCGGCCATCTTCGGGTAGGGGACCCCCTCCAGGTCGCGCAGGACGATGGCCGTGCGCTGCTGCTCGGGGAGCTGGTCCAGCATCCGGTGCAGGAGCGCCGCCACCTGCTTCTGGTCCTCCTCGGTTTCCAGCGGCGGTTCGTTCTGGCTGATCAGCGTCTCCAGCCGGTTGGAATCCTCCAGGCTCAGTTCGCTGAAGGTGTGCACCTTGTGGCGCCGGAGCTTGCGGAGTTCGTCGTAGCACTGGTTGGCGGCGATGCGGTAGAGCCAGGGGAAGAAGGGGCGGCGGTTGTCGAACTTGGAGAGGGAAAAATAGACCTTGGTGAAGATCTTCTGGGAGACGTCCTCGGCGTCGTTGCGGGAGCCGAGGTAATGATAGACGAGGTTGAGGACCGATTGCTGGTACTTGCGGACCAGGGTCTCGAAGGCGCTCGCGTCCCCTTCGCGGCACCGGGTCACCAGGAGGCGGTCTTCATCCGAGTCCGTGTCTTTCCACACGCAGGGATCTTAGCGTATCAGGGCTTTGGGGAGCCAGAGGATATGCGGAGCAGCCGCTCTTTTGCCTCGACGAGGGTCTCCTCCCGCTTGCAGAAGCAGAAGCGGACGATGCCGCCGCCGCGGCCGGGGTGGTGAAAGAAGCTGCTCCCGGGGACGACGGCGACGCCGGCCTCCTCGACCAGGCGGCGGGTGAAGGCGGTGTCGCTCTCGGCGCTGAGCCGGCCGTAATCGGCCATGATGTAGTAGGCCCCCTGGGGGGGCGCCGCGGCGAAACCGGCCTCGCCGAGGGCCCCGACGAGGAGGTCGCGCCTCTCCTGGTAGGCGGCGGCCAGGCGGGAGTAGTACGCGGGCGGCAGGCCGAGTGCCGCGACGGCGGCCTCCTGCAGCGGCGCGGGCGCCCCCACGGTGAGGAAGTCGTGCACCTTGCGGATGCCCCGGGTCAGGTGCGGGGGGGCGATGGCCCACCCGACGCGCCACCCGGTCACGCTGTAGGTCTTGCTCATCCCGTTGATGGTGATGGTCCGGTCCCGCATCCCCTCGACGGTGGCGATGGAGCGGTGCTCCAGGCCGTCGTAAACGATGTGCTCGTAGATCTCGTCGGTGACGGCATAGGCGTCCCAGCGGATGCACAGGTCGGCGATCACCCCGAGTTCCCGCGGGCCGAAGACCTTCCCGGTGGGGTTGTTGGGCGTGTTGAGGATGACGGCGCGGGTGCGGCTGTTGAACGCCCGCTCGAGCTCCCCGGGGTCGAAGCTCCAGTCGGGGGGGCGCAGGGGGACGAAACGGGGGACCGCCCCGGAAAGGACGGTGTCGGGGCCGTAATTTTCATAGAAGGGTTCGAAGATCACCACCTCGTCCCCGGGGTCGACGACGGCCAGGAGGCTCGCGATCATCGCCTCGGTCGACCCGCAGGTGACGGTGATTTCGCGCTCCGGGTCGATCTCGCGCTTCCACCGGGCCCCGGTTTTCGCGGCGATGGCGGCGCGCAGCCTCGGGGCGCCCCAGGTGATGGCGTACTGGTTGACGTCCTCCATGATCGCGCGGCAGGCCGCTTCCTTGATTTCGGCCGGGGCGGGGAAATCGGGCATCCCCTGGGCCAGGTTGACGGCGCCGTGGAGCCGGGCCAGGCGCGTCATCTCGCGGATGACCGATTCGGTGAAGCGTTCGGCTTTCTGCGACAGCTGGGGACGGTTCATTCGCTCTTTTCCTGCGCCGCCAGGGGTGCGCCCGATAGTAATACCCTGTAGCGGGAGCGGTTGTCCAGGACGCGGCGCACGTAATTGCGGGTTTCGCGGAAGGGGATCCGTTCGATGAATTCGTCCATGTCGGGCTCGCCGAACTTTTCGAGCCAGAGCTTCACCCGGGAGCCCCCCGCGTTGTAGGCCGCCAGCGCCAGGTCTTCCCTCCCGTACCGCTCGAGCTGGTCGGCCAGGTAGCGGGTCCCGAGAGCGATGTTGACGGCGGGGTCGTAGAGCCGGGCGGCGCTGTATCCGCGGATCCCGGCCTTGCGCGCCAGGCTCCGGCCCGTGGAGGGGAGGATCTGCATCAGGCCGCGGGCGTTCGCGCGGGAGCGGGCTTTCGGGTTGAAGGCCGATTCCTGCCGGATGAGACCCAGGACCAGGGCGGGTTCCACCCCCCTGCGGGCGGCCTCCGCTGCGACGGCGTCGCGGTGGAGCGTCGGGTACAGGAGGTCGCGGGCCTCGGCGGGGAGATCGGCCAGCGGGCGGGCGGCGTATTCGGGATACACGCTGTAGAGGTTCGAAATGGCCCCGTGGTAGTCCTGGCCCCGGGCGCAGACCCGGGCCATCAGGTACTGGAGGAGGCGCCGGTTTTCGGGCCGGCCGCGGAGCGCGTGCCGGAGCTCCTCGAGGGCGAGAGGCTCGAGCCCGGCGGCCGCGAGCTGTTCGGCGCGGTCGATCGGGCCGGCCGCCGCGCCGTCCGGACCGCCGATCGGGACCGGTGCGTATCCGAGCTTGTCGACGCGGGCCTGGAAGGAGTGGAAGTCGCCCGTCCCCGTCCCCTTCCCCGACGGCGGCAGCTCCCGCGCCCTGGCGCGGGCCAGGTCGCCGTAGAAGGTGTCGGGGACGAGGGCCGCGGCGCGCCCGTAGAGGTAGCGCGCCCGGGCGGCGTCCCCCAGCTTCCCGTAGCAGCGGCCCATCCAGTAGAGCGCGGGGGCGGCCGCGGGGGGGTCGGGATGGGCCGACACGTATCCGGCGAAGGCGGCGGCCGCCTGTTCGAAGCGCCCGCCGAGCCAGGCGTACAGCGCCAGTTTCCACCGGGCCCGCTCCGCGTGCCGCCCCCGGGGGAAAGCCTCGAGCAGGACCCGGTAGGCGTTTTCCGACTCCGCGTCCTCGTACCGGGTGTCGTACCAGGTCGCCACGGAGTAGCAGAGCTCCTCGGTGTCGGCCGATGCGGGGTGGAGTTTGAGGGCCCGGTCCCGCGCCGCCAGGAAGAGCTTTTCGTTCCCCTGCCGCCGCCGGCAGCCCCCCTCCAGGTAAAGGGCCCGGGCGTGCAGGCTCGGGTCGTCGGCGCTGATCTTCGCGAGCGAAATCAGGGCCGAGGAGGTTCGTTCGAGCGCGTAGTCGGCCTCGGCCAGCAGCAGGGTCCGCTTCTGCGAAGAGCCGGAATCGGGGGCCGAAACCCGGCCCAGGGCCAGCAGGAGGGTGCGGGCTTCGGAGTTCCTCCCCGCCGCGAGCAGCTTCTCGGCGCGCCGCAGGCGGGGCGCGTAGTTCCGTTTCCCCGCGAGCGCCCCGGGGGAGAGGGCCTCGAGGGCGCGTCCCGCCTTTTCGGCATGGGGGGTTGCGGGGCTTTCGGACCAGACCGTGAGGTAGAGGGGGACCGCCCCGGCCCTGTTCCCCTCGAGTTCGAGGGCCCGGGCCCGGGTGTAGAGGGCCTCCGGGTCGGTGTACGCGGCCAGCAGCCCGGGCACCGGCCCGGCCTCGCCGAGTTCGAGCAGGGAGGCGCACTGGCCCATGACGGCTTCCCGCTCGAGCGGAGAACCGGGGTGGCGCTCGGTGAGGGTACGGAACGCCTGGCGCGCCTCCCGGTACTGTTTCAGCTCAAAGTGGGCTTTGGCCCGGTAGAGCAGGGCGTAGTCGGCGACCAGAAAGGACGGGGCGCCCGGCCCGGGGAGGGTGTCGAGCGCTTCGGCCCAGCGCCCGGCCTCGAAGTGGTCCACGCCCCGCCCGAGCGCCTCGAGCGGCGCGAGGGGGAGACGTCGGTCGTCGGGGTCCCACCGCTGGAGCCCCGCCGGGGGCGGGGGCGGATCGATCGATACGCCCGCGGGGGGGGGCGCGAGGCACGCGGCGAGCAGGGGGGCCGCAAGCGCGGAGAGGCAGAGGGGGCTCAGTCGTTCACGGCGCCCCCCTCCTCGAGATTTTCGGAATACGTGCACTGGCTAACTTTCAATCCTGGGCCCCGGATAGTCGCTTCCGAGCGTCGAGGGGTCGTTATCCCCCAGAATGCGGACGATCTCGTCGTGAAAATAATCGATCCGGTCGGCCACGGTCGGGGAGACCCGTTTTTCGTACATCTCGCGGCTCCGGTCGATGTCGCGCTTCAGCCTCAGGTAGAGATCCTGGTTCTGGCGCCCCTCCGTGACGTGGGTCTCGTTGTAGAGCTTGATTTCCGATACCAGGAGGCGGGCGAACCGCTTGGCGTCCGCGTGCAGCCTCTCGTCCTCGCCGGCGGGGGAGTCCTCCGCCTGGGCTGAAGAGGCGGAAGCCTCGAAGCCGCTCCCCGCCCAGTCTCCGAACTCGTGTCCGGGTTCTTCCGGCGCGGCGCCTGGCGCGGCCTCCGCCCCCGGGGCATCTTCCGCCTGCGGCGGCGGCGGCGCGGGCTCCGTCGGCCCGGCCTGCGGTTTGGGTTCTTCGCGGGTTTCGGGAAGGCCGTCGCCGGGTGCGGGTGCGGCCGGTTCGCGGAATTCGCGCAGGAGCCGGAGCGCGATGTTTTCGAGGCGCAGGGCGGTGAAATTCACGAGGATGGAGAGCGCCTGCGGCCTTGCCGAGACGCCGTCCCCCCCCCCGGCAACCAGCAGGGCGACGGGGCGGTCGAGCACGCGGAGCGCCTGGAGGCGCCAGGGGCCCCGGCACTCCGCCTGGATGGGCGCGAGCGAGGGGGCTTCGGGCAGGCTGGAGGCTTCCACGGGCGTCGCGGCGGCGAGGGCGTCCCCGAATTCGGGACACGCGTCCGGGGAAAAGGAATCGGCCCCGATCGTCCTGGCGGCGTCCTCGGCGAACCCCCTCGACGACCAGCCGGTGAGCCGTCCGTCGCGCAGCGCGAACAGGGCGACGCGCGCGGAGCAGCGGGCCGCCGCGTCGAGCAGGAGGGTGAGGATCTGTTCCTGGGTCTCCATCCGGCCCAGGTCGTGCGTGAATTGTGCCAGGGCCTCCGATTCCAGGTCGCGTGCCCGGATCGACTCCTCGAGCATCCCGTCCAGCGCGGGCGCCATCGCGGGGAGTTCGACACGCCGCAGCGCCTCTATCTTCTGTTCGAGCTGCCCGATCCCCGCGGCGAGGGAACGGCGGACCTGCTCCAGCTCGTCATTGAGCGCTTCGAGCTGCGGCGAGAGGGTTTTATAGGCCTGTTCCCGAAGCCGATCGGCACATTCTCTTGCGGAGGGCATGGATCGCTCCTAATCACTCAAATTTGTGTGAAGACTATCGAAAGCCCCCGGGGGTGTCAACCGGGATCGCGGACTGCGGGCGAAAAAGGAAGGGCGGCGGGGGTGGAATCTTCCATCCCCCGCCGCCCCCTGAAAGGAGGTGTTGTACTGGGTTTGAGGGTCTCCTTTCAATAACGACATTCTCCCGGAAAGGTTGCAGTTTATCCCCGAAAACTTTCGTCTCCGGCGCGGCTGCGGGCCGCACCCGGTCCCTTATCGGCAGGAGTTTCGGACCGCGATTGTGACCCGGGTCACATTTTCGGGTAAACCCCATGGAGCATCTACTTATGGAAACATCCGGCTCCGGGGGTCGTATCTTAGTCAAGCGGCGGCCCCGGGGAGCCCTCCGGGCCGGCAGGATGAAAACTCAGGGAGGTCGAGGAATGAACAGGCGATCGGGAGTGCGCCGGCGGACGCTCTGCGCCGCCTGTGGGTTGTTCGCGCTGGCGCTGTCAGGGTGCGGGCGCGCGCCGTCCCCCCCTGAGGGGGCCCCCCCTGAAGGAGCCCCCGGGGCGTCCGCGCCCGAGGCGTCCGCGCCCGAGGCGTCCGCGCCCGAGGTGTCCGCGCCCGAGGTGTCCGCGCCCGGGACGTCCGCGCCCGGGGCGTCCGCCCTCCTCCTGGAAAGGGAGGCGAAGGACGAGGCCTTCAGGTCGGGGGCGGAGTCCCCCATCCCCGCCGCCGGGCGCGCGGCGTTCCGGGGCCTTTCCTATTACCCCGTCGATCCCTCGCTCAGGTTTTCGGTGCGGCTCCGTCGCTACGAGGTCGCCTCCCCCGTGCGCATGGGGACCAACACCGGCGAGGTCCGCGACGCCCTCCGCTACGGCTGGTTCGAATTCCGGGTGGGGGACCGCGACTGCCGCCTGGAGGTCTTCCGCTTCGCAGATACCGCCTCCCCCTCGCTCTTCGTCCCGTTCCGGGACGCCACCTCGGGGGACGAGACCTACGGGGCCGGCCGCTATATCGATCTGGCGGAAAACACTTCGGGGACCTACGACCTGGATTTCAACCGGGCGTACAACCCCTACTGCGCCTACAATCCCGATTACAGCTGCCCGCTGCCGCCGGCGGCCAACACCCTCTCCGTTCCCGTCAGGGCGGGCGAAAGGAAATTCCCGCCCGCCGGCAAGACCGGGAAGCTGCGGCGGAAGGTGGGGGCGAAAGGGCTTTCCGGCGTCCCGAAGACGGTGCTATCATGAAACCACTCATCCAATCGACAAGGAGCCCTATGGCAGATCTCAACGCCGATCTCAAGGAACTGCTGAGCCGCACCGAACTGGTGGTATTTCCCGAGGACTACGTCGCCGTCGACCTTCCGGTGGGGACTCACCCCATCCCGGGCGAGTGGTTCCGTCCGGCCACCACGCGTTTTGCTCTGATCGTCCAGGAGCCCAAGTCGGTCACCATGGTGGTGCCCCGCCGCAAATGGCTGCGCATGAAAGGCATGCTGGAGAAGTACGACGTGAAGGGGCTGGTGAAGATCATCGGCTTCGACAAGAAGCTCTCGCTCGTCACCACCGGCTACATGTGCGCCGTCGGGACCGTGCTGAGCGACAACGGCATCCGGGCCGTCCCGACCTCGACCTTCAAGAGCGACCAGATCATCGTCCCCAAGGAAGAACTCCCGCGGGCGGTAAGGGTGCTCAGGGAGTTCCTGGCCGCCTGCAGGAAGAAGCCCGCCCGGACCCCGGTGAAGAAGGGCGCGGCGCGCCCGGCCGGTAAAAAGAGTCCCGTTCCGGCCGCCAGGAAGAAGGGGTAGGGCTCAGGCGCCTTCCCCGGGGAAGCGGCAGCGCTCCAGGAAGTCCTGCAGGAAGTTGTCCGGCCCGGCCTGCGCCGCCCGCTCGGCCAGGTCCGCCCGGGCCGCGGCCAGGGCTTCGCGGTAGGATTCTGGCGTCAGCCGGCCCCGCAGCAGCTCCACCCGCAGAAAAAGCAGGTAGGTCTGCACCACGTCGGTGACGCAGTACTGGTTGATCTCCTTCTGCCGCCCCTGCCGGAAGAGATATTCGACGTCATCCCCTTCGATGCTGTACTTTCCGGGAAGCCCGATCAGCCGCGTCAGGACATCGAGCGAACTGCGCCGGTGCGCGGCGCCGAAATTCGACAGGAAATCGCAGAGGTCGATGTGGTAGGCGTCGCTGTAGCGGCTGCCGCGGAAGGTGCTCCGCCCCTGGTCCGCCCCGAAGTAGCGGGGGAGGGAGAGGCCGAACTTCAGCGCGCGGGTTTCCAGCACGGGGAGGTCGAACCCGCGGCCGTTGAAGGTGACCATCGTCCGGGCGCTCTCGAAAATGCTCCAGAACCTGGCGACCAGGTCCTCCTCCGAAAAGCGGTCGGCCCCCAGGCACCCGAGCGACAGGATCCGGTACTTTTCGTCCGCCTGCATCGTGGAGATGGCTATCGGGATATGGAAAGGGATGGGGAAAAAGTCGCTCTGCTGGTTGCTCTTCTCCAGGATCCGGTCCCGGGCGGTGTCATAGGCCTGGTCCAGCGTCAGGCTGTTCTCGGGGTCGTAGATCTCCTTCACCAGATCCTTGTCGACGCGGGTCTCGATATCGAAAACGAGGTACTGGACCATGTCACCTTCCGGGGGGGCGGTTTGTTTTTGGAGTGCCATTGTGAAAGATAACGCCCCGGATGTCAAACGGGATGCGGGGGCGGCCGGCCGGGGACCGTAACCTGCGACTGTTGAGGGATTTATCCGACTTTATGCAACATATTGTGGTGAGTCGGGCATTGGAGTACCATATTTAGTAGAACTTTTGGGATAATTTGATTGACAGCGCCGACGCCGTTCGTGTAAAAACCGGACATACCCTTTGAGGCGGTTACACTCCCGCATGCGGTGGAGGTCGCGGCGGAGTCATCCCATTTTATAGATATCAGCAGGGAGGAGTCTTCTCATGAGCAGCAACAAAGTGGTTCCAATGGAAAATGCCGCCTTGAAAGGAATGGCTGTGCAGCGGCAGGACGCCGAGGGGCTCGAGTTCCCCCGCCACTTCACGAAGGAGGGGACGAATCCTTACGACACGGTGGAGTGGGAAGAGCGCTCGGCCGTCATCACGAGTGAAAAAGGGGACGATCTCTTCCGCCAGGACGGGGTGGAGATCCCGAAAAGCTGGTCCCAGACGGCGACCAATATCGTCGTGAGCAAGTATTTCCACGGCCAGGTCGGGACGCCGCAGCGGGAGCGGAGCGTGCGCCAGCTCATGGAGCGGGTCGCGCGCACGATCACCGGGTGGGGGATCGAGGGGGGCTATTTCGCCTCCGCCGCGGATGCCCAGACCTTTCACGACGAGCTGGTCTACCTGCTGCTGCACCAGTACGCCGCGTTCAACTCCCCCGTCTGGTTCAACTGCGGGATCGAGCCCAATCCCCAGTGCTCCGCATGCTTCATCAACTCGGTCCAGGACACCATGGATTCGATCCTGTCGCTCGCGCATACCGAGGGGAAGCTGTTCAAGTTCGGTTCGGGGACCGGCACCAATTTTTCCCCCCTGCGCTCCTCCCGCGCCCGGCTCTCCGGGGGGGGGACCGCCTCCGGCCCGGTCAGTTTCATGAAGGGGTTCGACGCCTTCGCCGGGGTGATCAAGAGCGGGGGGAAGACGCGCCGGGCGGCCAAGATGGTCATCCTCGACATCGACCACCCCGATATCGAGGAATTCATCGAGTGCAAGGCGAAGGAGGAGAAGAAGGCCTGGACCCTGGTGGCCTCGGGCTACGACAGCGCGGTGGACGGGGAGGCCTACAGCAGTGTCTTCTTCCAGAACGCCAACAACAGCGTCCGCGTCAACGACGAGTTCATGTGCCAGGTGGAACAGAACGGGAGCTGGATGACGCGGGAGCGCCCCTCCGGGGAGATCGTCGACACCTACGCCGCCCGTGACCTGATGCACAAGATCGCCGCCTCCTGCCACGCCTGCGGCGACCCCGGCATGCAGTACGACACCACCATCAACCGCTGGCATACCTGCAAGGCGTCGGGCCGCATCAACGCGTCCAACCCCTGTTCGGAATACATGTTCCTGGACGATTCGGCCTGCAACCTGGCCTCCTTCAACCTGCTGAAGTTCATGGGCCCGGACGGCGAGTTCGACGTCGAGGGGTTCCGCCGGGCGGTCGACATCATGATCACGGCGCAGGACATCATGGTCGACAACGCCAGCTACCCGACCGAAAAGATCGACAAGAACAGCCGGGAATTCCGCCCGCTGGGGCTGGGCTACGCCAACCTGGGGGCCCTGCTCATGCACAGCGGCCTGGCCTACGACAGCGACGAGGGACGGAATTACGCCGCGGCGGTCTCGGCGGTCCTGACCGGGGAGTCCTACCTGCAGTCTTCGCGCATCGCGGCCCGGCTGGGGGCGTTCACGGCCTATGCCCGGAACCGCGATTCCTTCATGGACGTCATGCGCTCCCACCGCGCCGCGGTGCAGAACATCCAGGCGGAGTGCGTTCCGGAGCCGCTCGCGCGGGCGGCCCAGGAGTGCTGGGACCTGGTGGTGCTCGAGGGGGCCGAACACGGCTTCCGCAACGCCCAGGCCACGGTCCTGGCGCCCACGGGCACCATCGGTTTCATGATGGACTGCGATACGACCGGGGTGGAGCCGGACCTGGCCCTGGTGAAGTTCAAGAAGCTGGTGGGCGGCGGGGTCATGAAGATCGTCAACCAGACCGTTCCGGCCGCCCTGGCCAGGCTGGGCTATACCGGGGAGCAGATCGGCGCCATCACCGCCTATATCGACGAGAACGGCATGATCGAGGGGGCCCCCCACGTGAAGGCGGAGCACCTGCCGGTGTTCGACTGCGCCTTCAAGCCGCAGCGCGGCGACCGGTCGATCCACTACCTGGGGCACATCAAGATGATGAGCGCGGTGCAGCCGTTCATCTCGGGCGCCATCAGCAAGACCGTCAACGTGCCCGAGAGCATCACCGTCGACGAGATCGCCGACCTCTACACGCAGGCCTGGCGCCTGGGGGTGAAGGCCATCGCCATCTACCGCGACAATTCCAAGCGGACGCAGCCGCTCAACGCGTCGGGGGGGTCGAAGGCCGAAGCGGCCAAATCGGCGGTCCCGGAATTCAAGCCGGTGCGGCGCAAGCTTCCCGTGGAACGGAGGGCCATCACCCACAAGTTCAGCATCGCCGGGCATGAAGGGTATATCACGGTCGGGATGTACGACGACGGGCAGCCGGGGGAGATCTTCCTGGTCATGGCCAAGGAGGGGAGCGCCATATCCGGCCTGATGGACTCCTTCGCCACCGCGATCTCCCTGGCGCTGCAGTACGGGGTGCCGCTGCGGGTGCTGATCGACAAGTTCAGCCATGTCCGCTTCGAGCCCTCGGGGCACACGGGGAACGCGGAGGTCCCGTTCGCCAAGTCGATCGTCGATTACATCTTCCGCTGGCTGGCTTCCAAGTTCCTCCCGGTGGATGAGCAGTTGCAGACCGGGGTCCACGTGAGGGAGACGGCCGTCGCCGAGGCCCGGGAAACCGTCGTCCCCGATGCCGGGCCCAAATCGCTCAACGACATGAAATCGATGTACGCGCTCGACGACGCCCCCAGTTGCGCCTCGTGCGGCAGCATCATGGTACGCAACGGTTCCTGCTACAAGTGCATGAACTGCGGCGAGACCAGCGGCTGTTCGTAATCGGGTCCGCGGGCGCCGGGCGGACGGTCCGGCGCCCCCGGGCCGGGTGCTCCCATGCGTCAGAGCGGCATCCTGCTTCATCCCACCTCGCTTCCGGGCGATTTCGGCATAGGGGACCTGGGGGCCGGGGCCTGCCGCTTCGCCGACTTCCTCGCCGAAAGCGGGTGCGGGCTGTGGCAGGTCCTCCCCCTGGGACCGACCGGGTTCGGCCATTCCCCGTACCAGGCGTATTCCGCCATGGGGGGGAACCCGCTGCTGGTGAGCCTTCAGCCCCTGGTGGAGCGGGGGCTCCTCGCTCCGGGGGAGCTGGCGTCCCCCCCCCTTTTCCCCGGGGACCGCGTCGATTTCGACGCGGTGATCCCCTGGCGGAAGCGGCTGCTCGGCCGGGCGGCGCGCGCGTTTTTCCGCAAGGGTCCGCCCGACCCGCAGTTCGAGCGTTTCTGCGCCGACGAGGATGGGTGGCTCGAGCCCTTCGCCCGCTTCGCCGCCTTGAGGGAGGCCCACAACGAGGCGCCCTGGACCGACTGGGACCCGGGCGCCGTCCCTGACGAAGAGGCCGCCCGGGCCCAGAAATTCATCCAGTTCGAATTTTTCCGGCAGTGGCGCGGGCTGAGGGCCTACTGCCGAGAGCGGGGGATCCGCATCATCGGCGACCTCCCGATTTTCGTCGCGCACGACAGCGCCGACGTCTGGGCCCACCGCGCGCTCTTCGACCTGGACGAGCGGGGGCGCCCCCTCACGGTTGCCGGCGTCCCCCCCGATTATTTCAGCGCCACCGGGCAGCTCTGGGGGAACCCGCTCTACCGCTGGGGGGAGATGGAGCGCACCGGGTACCGCTGGTGGATCGAGCGGGTGCGCGCGGCGCTCGGGACGGCCGACATCATCCGGCTGGACCACTTCCGCGGGTTCGAAAAGTATTACGAGATCCCCGGGGGGGCGGCCGACGCCTCGGTCGGGCGCTGGGTGCCCGGTCCCGGGGAGCGCTTCTTCGCGGCCCTCGAGGCCGAACTGGGCCCCCTCCCCTTCATCGCCGAGGACCTGGGGTACATTACCCCCGGGGTCCTCGCCCTGCGCGACCGCCTGGGGTTTCCCGGGATGAGGGTGCTGCAGTTCGCCTTCGGGGACGAGTCGCGCGCCAACCCCCACAAGCCGTACAACTTCACCCGGAACTCGGTGGTCTACACCGGGACGCACGACAACGACACCACCGCCGGGTGGTTTGCGGCCGGCCGGACCCGGGGGGAGGCGGCAGCGGCGCTCCGCTACATGGGCACGGACGGAAGCGACGGGGTCCTGGACCTCGTCCGGCTGGCGCTCGGGTCGGTGGCCGACACCGCCGTCATCCCGATGCAGGACCTCCTGGGGCTGGGGAGCGAGGCGCGCATGAACACCCCCTCGACGGTCGGGGGGAACTGGCTCTGGAGGATGCGGCCGGACGCTCTCACGCGGGAGGGCGCGGCCCGGCTGCGGGAGATGAACCGCAGGTACGGGCGCGGCGGTGTTTAACCCGCATTATTCATGAGGGTACGTCGCGAGGCGGCGCAGGTGGGCGTGGATACAAGGCGCGAGCCGGGAGGATTCCGCAGGCGTACTGGACGGTACGTCGAGGAATCCGACCAAGCGTAACGC
>JAAYCX010000063.1 GCA_012729555.1 Acidobacteriota bacterium | reverse complement strand
TGCCTGCGGCTTCCTTCAGATCCCACCTCGCGGTGGGCACCCTTGCCGTTCGGCTAACAGTTCCCCTGACCGGGTCTGTAGAGGACTTTCACCTCCTAGGAGTGCGCCCTGCCGGGCGCACAAAAAAAAGGCCGCACACCCTTTCGGGCTTGCGGCCTTCAGATTCCCTGGTGCCGAAGGGGGGACTCGAACCCCCACGGGTTTCCCCACCACCCCCTCAAGATGGCGTGTCTGCCAGTTCCACCACTTCGGCACTCTGGATGGGGCCCGGAGGCCCCCCTGTCTTCCTTACTCGGCTGGCTGTCCTGCCGGCGCGGGCGTGGTTTCCGCGCCACCCTGTTTCTGTCTGGACTGGATCTCTTCCTGCATCTTCCGGATCTGGTCCGGAGTGGGAACCGGCTCCTGGCTCTTCGGCGCGGCCTCGGGCTTGCGATCCGCCGGCTCGGCGGCCTCGGTCCCGGTCGTTTCCAGGATCGACTTGCCCCCCGCGCTCGTTTCGGACGACGACATCATCGAGAGCGAAACGCTGGTGATCATGAACACCACCGCCGCTACCGTGGTCATTTTCGACAGAAAGGACGCGGGGCCGCGGCTGCCGAATGCGGTCTGCGTGGCGCCACCGCCGAACGCTCCCGCCAAGTCCGCCCCCTTGCCCGACTGAAGAAGCACAACCAGGACCAGGATGATGCAGACCAGGATGTGCAGCGCTATGATCGTATAGTAGAGCATCTTCGATTCCTGCCTTCCGCCGGTCCCGGGATCATGGGCGGAGGATGCCGAGGAAGCTTTCGGCCTCCAGGCACGCCCCGCCGACCAGTGCGCCGTCGATATCCGGCTGCCCCATCAGCGCCGCTATGTTGTCCGGCTTGACGCTGCCGCCGTATAAAATGCGAACCTTCTCGGCATTGAGTCCATACTTCCCGGCAAGCCGGCCGCGGATGAAACCGTGCATTTCCTGAGCGGTCCCGGGTGATGCCGTACGACCGGTCCCAATCGCCCACACCGGTTCGTAGGCGAGAATAATACGCAAGAGGTCCTCCGCTGTCAAGCCGTCGAGTCCGCCCGCAAGTTGTTGCGCCACTACGTCCTCGTGCTGCCCCGCCTCCCGGTCGGCCAGGCTCTCCCCGATGCACACGATCGGATCGATCGTGGAACGGAGCGCCGCACGCACCCGCAGGTTCACCGTCCGGTCGGTCTCCCGGAAAAACTGCCTCCGTTCGGAATGCCCGATGAGGACGAAGCGGCACCCGACATCCTCCAGCATCCGGACGCTGACCTCCCCCGTGAATGCGCCGTCCTCTTCCCAGTGCACGTTCTGCGCCGCCAGCCGGACGGGCGAGCCCTCGATCTCGGCGGCCACCGCCCCCAGGGCCGTAAACGGCGGCGCGAGGATCACCTCGCAGGAGGGCCGCGGGCCGAGCCCCTCCCGGATGGCCCGGGCCAGGGCACGGCCTTCGGCCACCGTCTTGTGCATTTTCCAGTTCCCGGCGATTACGGGTGTTCTCATGGCCGCTCCGTCCGCTGTCGATCGTTGAGGGCGGCGACCCCGGGGAGCACCCGCCCGGCCAGGAATTCCAGGGACGCCCCCCCCCCGGTCGAGATGTGCGTGATCCGATCGGCCACTCCCGCCCGGACCACCGCGGCGGCCGAATCGCCCCCGCCCACGATCGACACCGCGGCGGAATCGGCCACCGCCCGGGCCAGGCCCATCGTTCCGGAAGCGAAAGCCTCCCGCTCGAAGACCCCCATGGGACCGTTCCAGACGATGGTGCGCGCCGAACGGACCGCCTCCGCGTACATGGCCAGGGTCCGCGGGCCGATGTCCAGCCCCATCTCCCCGTCCGGGATCTCCCCGGCCGGGACCGTGTGCGCCCCCGCCCCGTCCTCGATCCCGCCGCTCGCAACCGCGTCGACGGGCAGCATCAGGCGCCCTTCCCCCGCGCGCCCGACGAGCGAGCGCGCCAGGTCGAGCTTGTCCTCCTCGCAAAGCGACCGGCCGATCTTCTTCCCCTGGCTCCTGAGGAAGGTGAACATCATGGCCCCCCCGACCAGGAGGCGGTCCACCTTTCCCAGCAGGTTCTCGATCACGTCGATCTTGTCCGAGATCTTGGCCCCGCCCAGGATGGCGACGAAGGGACGGTCGGGCGCCTCGAGCGCCCCGCCCAGGTACCGGAGTTCCTTCTCCATCAGGAAACCCGCGGCGGCCCGATCGACGAACCGGGCGATGGCCGTGACCGAGGCGTGGGCCCGGTGGGCGCACCCGAAGGCGTCGTTGACGTACAGGGGGGTGCGGGCCGCGAGCTCCCGGGCGAAGCCGGGGTCGCCCGCCTCCTCGCCCGGGTGGAACCTGAGGTTCTCCAGCAGGACCACGTCCCCGGGACGGGACGCCGCTACCGCCTGCTCCGCCTCCGGTCCCACGCAATCCCCGGCGAACCGCACGCTACGGCCCAGGAGCTCCTCGAGCCTCCGGGCCACCGGGGCCAGGGAAAATTCGGGACGGACCTTTCCCTTCGGCCGCCCCAGGTGCGAGGCCAGGACGACGAGGGCCCCTTGTTCGATGCAATACCGGATCGTCGGGAGCGCCTCCCGGATCCGCAGGTCGTCGGTGATCTTCGATTCCTTGATCGGGACGTTGAAGTCGACCCGTACGAAGACGCGCTTCCCCCCCAGTTCCAGTTCCTCGAGCGTCAGCTTTGCCACAACCGCACCCCCTCCCGGACGGAAGGGCCGGTCCCTCCCCGGCCCCGGCGGATCGCGCCTATTGGACGATGAGTTTCACGAGGTCCCGCAGCCGGCAGGAATAGCCCCACTCGTTGTCGTACCAGGCCAGCGTCTTGACCATCCGGCCCATGACCTTGGTTTCCAGCGAGTCCACCGTGCCCGAACAGGAGTTCTGCATGTAATCGGTGGAGACCAGGGGCTCTTCGGAATAGCCCAGGATCCCTTTCAGGGCGCCGTCGGCCGCCTCCCGCAGCGCCCGGTTCACCTCCTCCCGCGTCGTCTGGGCGCGGACGGTGACCACGAGGTCCACGAGGGAGACGTTGGGCGTCGGCACCCGGATGGACAGCCCGTCCAGCTTCCCCTCGAGTGCGGGCAGGACCAGGCCGATCGCCTTGGCCGCGCCGGTGGTGCTGGGGACCAGGTTCACGGCCGCGGCGCGGGCGCGCCGGAGATCCTTGTGCTGCAGGTCCAGCAGGTTCTGATCGTTCGTGTAGCTGTGGATCGTGGTCATGAGCCCCGCTTCGATCCCGAACGTCTCGTCGAGCACCTTGGCCAGGGGGGCCAGGCAGTTGGTGGTGCAGGAAGCGTTCGACACGATGTGGTGACGCGCCGGATCGTAGGAGCCGGTGTTGACGCCGACGCAGAAGGTCCCGTCGACGTTTTTCCCCGGCGCCGAGATGACCACCTTCTTGACCGTCCCCCGCAGGTGGGCCTTCGCCTTTTCCGCATCGCGGAACAACCCGGTGGACTCGACGACGACCTGGGCGCCGACCGCGCTCCAGTCGATGGCCCCCGGGTCCCTTTCGCTGAACATCCGGATCGGCCTGCCGCTTATGAGGAGGCGATTCCCGTCCAGTTCCACCTTCTCGCCGAAGCGGCCCAGGACCGAGTCGTATTTCAGGAGGTGGGTCATGACCTCGGCGTTGGTGATGTCGTTGATCCCCACGATTTCCACCCGGGGATCGTTGATGCAGCAGCGGACCAGGTTCCTGCCGATACGGCCGAATCCGTTGATGGCGACTTTGATTGACATGGCGGTTCCTCCGAGTTAAGTTTCGCCCGCCCACGGCGTGAACGCATCGGGCGGCCGGCTGGATGTTGCCGAACCAGGAGCTGTGGTTCGAAGGATTTTTCAGTATACGCCATATCGCGGAGCTAGGGAATAGCCGGGCCGGAAACGGTCCCTTTGATGATAGACTGGGCGCGCCATGACCGAACCTTCCCGCTGTCCGCCCGATCCCCGCGCCGGCACGTCCGAGGCCCGCGCCCCCGGACGGATCCACGCGATCGCCTCCCGCTTCGCCCTCCCCCGCCCCCTGGAGGTGTTCGAGTTCCCCAGGAAGGGGAACATCAACCAGCACTCCTACCGGGTCGTGTCCGGCCCCCCGGACAATCGCTCGCATCATCTGCTTCAGCTTCTGAACCCCGGGGTCTTCCGCCATCCGGCGGGGGTGATCGAAGCCATGCGCCTCTGTCTGGAGGCCCAGCGGCGGGCCCTCGCCCGCCTCGGGGACCCCGATCTGGGCGAGTGGGAGGTCTTGAATCTGGTCCCGACCGTGCAGGGGCGCCCCTTCCTGGAGATTCCGGGGGAGGAGGGCCCGCGCTGCTGGCGCATGATGGGCTACATCCGGAACGCGCTCTGCTACCGCAGCCTGGGTGAGATCCCCGACCGGGAATCGCGGCTGCGGGTGGCCGAGGAGGCAGGGCGGGGGCTCGCGCTGTTCGGCCGGCTGACGGCGGACATCGACCCGGACCTGCTACGGGCGCCGCTGCCCGGTTACCGGGACACGGCCCTGTACTACGCCCAACTGCACTCCGTCCTGGCCGGAAACCGGACCGCGGCCGAGGCCGCCCCCTTCCTTCCGGAAGACGCCGGCCTGGCCGCGGACACGCAGCACGATTTCATCGTCCACATCCCGCCCGGGGAATTCGAGCGCCGCCGCGCCGACGCCGGCGTCCGGCGGCTCTCGGCGCTGGCGGTCGAGCACCGGGAGTTCGCGCTCACCCTCGGCCGGGGCCTGGCCGCCGGACGCCTCAGGCGGACGGCCGTCCACGGGGACACCAAGCTCGAGAACTTTCTCTTCAGCGCCGCCACGGGGAGGGTCCGCGCCCTGGTCGACCTCGACACCATCATGCCCCACACCTGGCTCAGCGATTGGGGGGACATGGTGCGCTCCCTGGTCAACGTCGCGGGGGAAAGGGAGACCGATCCCGAAAAAATCCGCATCGACACCGGGGTGTACCGGGCGGCCGCGCGCGGCTTCATTCTCCAGGCGGCGCCCCGGGCCGCCGGGGAGACGGCGCTGATGGCGGCCGCCCCCGCGATCATGGCGCTGGAACTGGGGGTTCGCTTCCTCGCCGATTACGTGCGGGGGGACCGCTACTTCCGCCTCCGGCCCGGAGACCCCCCCGATCTCAACCGGTCGCGCGCCCTGGTGCAGTTCCGCGTCTTCGAGGAGCTCCGCGGCAACGCCGGGCTCCTCGAGGCGGACGCCGGGGCGTGAGCCTGTGCCTACGACCGCGTGTGGTAGTCCCCCTCGCCCACCCACTTGTAGGTCGTCAGCTCGCGCGGCCCCATCGGGCCGCGGGCGTGCAGGCGCTGGGTGGAGATCGCGACCTCGGCCCCGAGCCCGAACTGCCCCCCGTCGGTGAAGCGGGTGGAGGCGTTGACGTACACCGCGGCCGAGTCCACCTCCCGGATCCAGCGCTCGGCGCTGGCCGGGTCTCCCGTCAGGATCGAGTCGGAATGCCCCATGCTGTGGGCGTTGGTGTGCGCGATCGCCTCGTCGATGTCCCCGACCACCTTCAGTCCCAGCACCAGCGACATCCACTCGGTGTCGAAGTCCCCGGGGCCGGCGGCCCGGACAGCCCCGTGTCCGGCGAGGCATTCGAGCGCCTCGGGGTCTGCCCGGAAAGTGACCCCGGCCGGGGCCAGGGCCTCCACGATCCGGGGGAGCGCCCCGGCCGCCACGCCGCGGTGCACCAGCACCGTGTCCAGGGCGTTGCAGACCGAGGGGCGCTGGGTCTTCGCGTTGTGGATGACGCCCAGGGCCCTTTCGATGTCGGCCGACGCGTCGACGTAGATGTGACAGATGCCGATCCCCCCCGTGATGACGGGAATCCGGCTGTGCTCCCGGCAGAAGCGGTGGAGGCTCGCCCCCCCCCTGGGGATGATGACGTCGACCAGTTCGCCGAGCTCGAGCAGCTCGAGGACGCGCGCGCGGTCGGGGTCCCCGACAAACTGCACCGCGTCCCGGGGCAGGCCGCTGCCCCCGAGAGCCTCCCGCACCAGGGCCACGAGCGCCCGGTTCGAATGCAGCGTCTCCTTTCCGCCGCGCAGGATCACGCTGTTCCCCGTTTTGACCGACAGGGCGGAAACGTCGATCGTCACGTTGGGCCGCGATTCGTAGATGACGCCGATCACCCCCAGGGGGACGCGCTGCCGGCAGAGCCGGAGCCCGTTGGGGAGGACCGTCCGGTCGAACCTCTCCCCGACCGGGTCGGGCAGCCGCTCGAGTGCGAGCACGTCGCGGGCGAGCGCCCCGATGCGCGCCCCGTCGAGCGTCAGGCGGTCGATCAGGGCGTCGTCGAGGCCGGAGGCGCGGGCAAGCGCCACGTCCCGCCCGTTCGCTTCCTCGATCACCCCCCGGGACCGGTCGAGGAGCCGTGCCAGGGCGCCGAGCGCCCCGTTGCGGACCTCCGTTGGAAGCGTGGCCATGACCCTCGCCGCCGCGCGCGCCTTCCGCCCCATTTCCCTCACCATAGCGACTCCTTCCGGCTCGTTCAGATCAGCACCATGTCGTTGTGATGGATCACCTCGTCCCCGAACCGGTACCCGAGGATCGATTCGATCGCGTCGGAGGGGGAACGGAGGATGCGGGCGAGATCCCGGCTGTCGTAGTTGACGATTCCGCGCGCGATCTCGCGCCCTTCGGGCAGCGTCACGCGCACGGTGTCCCCGCGTTCGAAGGAACCCTCGACCGCGGCCAGACCGACGGGCAGCAGGCTCCCCCCGCGGGCGAGCGCCCGGGCCGCCCCCTCGTCCACCGTCAGTTTCCCCGGGGACTGGCTGCCGGACAGGATATAGCGCTTGCGGCTCTCGACCGCCGAGGCCGAAGGAAGGATCCGCGTCCCCAGCCTCTCACCCCGGGCGAGGCGCAGGAGGACATCGGGCTCGGCCCCTGCGGCGATGATGCAGCCCGTGCCCGAACGCCGGGCCAGGTCGGCCGCCCGGAGCTTGGTCGCCATGCCCCCGGTGCCCAGCCCGCACCCGCTCCCCCCGGCGGCCTTCCAGAGTTCCGGCCCGATTTCGGGGCCGGAGACCTCTTCCACCAGCCGCGCCCCCGGATCGGTCCGCGGGTCGGCCGTGAACAGCCCCGCCTGGTCCGTCAGCAGCACCAGCCGGTCGGCGTCCACCAGGTTGGCCACCAGGGCGGAGAGGTTGTCGTTGTCCCCCACCCGGATCTCCTCGGTCGCCACGGTGTCGTTCTCGTTGATGATCGGAAGGGCCCCGCGCCCGAGGAGGGCCAGCAGGGCGTTACGCGCGTTCAGGTAGCCCCGCCGGTTCGAGAGGTCGCGGCGCGTCAGGAGGACCTGCGCCACCGTCACCCCGTACAGGCCGAAGACCTGTTCGTAAAACGCCATGAGGCGCGGCTGCCCCACGGCGGCCAGCATCTGCTTGACCGGAATGTCCCTGGGCAGCTCCGGAAAGCCCAGCCGTTCCCTCCCCGCGGCGATGGCGCCCGAGGAGACCAGGAGGATCTCCTCCCCCTCCCCCCCGAGCCGGGCGATCTGCCGGGCCAGATCGATGACGAGGGGGGGGGAGAGGCAGGGGGTTCCCCGGGTGAGAGTGGAGGTGCCCAATTTGATGACGGTGCGCATGCGCCTTCCCCTGGATTATTGAGAAAGGTTTAGGATAGCATAAATCGGCGCCCGGCGGGCGGGCCGGCGCGATTCCCGGGAAGAGACGGAATGAGACGAGGGCTCGGAACACGATACGCCGGCGGAGGGGGTCGGGCCCTCCTGGCGGCGGTGCTCTGCGCAGCCCTCGCTGCGGCCGCGGCGGGACAGGTCGCGCCGGAGGATCCCGCGGGACGGGTGCGGACCGAAATCCGCTACCGCGACGGCACGGTGGTCCTCGTCTCCGACACCCAGGAAAAGTCGAAGTCGCTCCACCGGGCGGCCGGGGGCGTCCGCATCACCTTCCGCGATATCGTCGTGACCGGGGAGGAGGCGGTCTACGACGAAGCCACCCGCGAGGGTTTCATCTCCGGCGATACCCGTTTCAGCCAGGACGGGGACCGGCAGTGGCTCACCTGCTCGCGGGCCGAGTTCAATTTTGCGACCCAGACCGGGGCTTTTTACGACGCCACCGGGTTCACCGACCGGGAATTCATGATCTCGGGCCGCCGGATCCTCAAGACCGGGCCGGACACCTACCGTGTCGAGGAGGGGGGGGCGACCACCTGCCTGGAGGAGAACCCCAAGTGGCGCTTCACGGCGGCCCGGACCGACATCCGGGTGGACCAGACCGCCCGGATGCGGAGCGCCGTTTTCCGGGTCAAGGGGGTCCCGGTACTCTACCTGCCCTACGTCGTCCTCCCCGTCGGGCTGAAGGAACGCTCGAGCGGCTTCCTCCCCTTTCACACGGGCAACTCGACGTCCAAGGGACGCGTCTTCAGCGAAGGGTATTACCAGACCCTGGGAAGAAGCGCCGACCTGCTGGTCTACGGTGATTATTTCAGCCTGCGGGGACTCGCGCTGGGGGCCGAGTTCCGGGCGCGGCCGAACCCGAAAACCAGGCTGGAGCTCCGGGGCTACGGCATCCGCGACAAACTGGACCAGGGGGGGGCCCAGCTGGACATCGACGGGGAATCGTGGCTCGGGGAGGACTGGAGGGCCGTCGTCAGGGCCAACATCAGCTCCAGTTTCACCTTCCGCCAGGCTTTTTCGGAAAACCTCCGCACGGCCACCATACCGATGGAAAAGGCGCAGGGATTCGTGACCCGCAACCACCAGAGCCTCTCCACCAACATCGTCTTCGGCAGGGAGTCGGTGACCTTCCCGGGCGAGTCGGTGGTGGTGCGCCGCATCCCCTCGCTGGAGTTTGTGTCGATCGGGACGCCCCTGGGCCGCTCCCCCTTCATCCTGAGCTTCCGCACCTCGCTCGAGGGGCTGTCCCGGGTGGACCGCCTGATCGAAACCGGCGGCCTCGTCCAGCGCATGGACCTCTTCCCCCGCATCACGGCCAGGATCCCCTCCTGGAAGGGCTTCAGCCTGGCCCCCTCGGTGGGGGTCCGCGAGACCTGGTACGGGGCCCGGATTTCCGAAGACGCCCCCGGGGGGGTGGAAAACCGGGGGCTGCACCGGCGCTATGTCGACCTGCGGATAGACGTGCGGGCCCCGGTGCTCGAGAAGAGCTTCGGTTCGAAGCCGACGGGCGGGATCCGTCACGCGATCGAGCCCTTTTTCACCTGGCGCAGGATCCACGGGGTGAAAGGGCTCGACGAAACCCTCCGGTTCGACGCCGAGGATGCCGTCGCCGATACCAACGAAATCGAATACGGGATGACGCACCGGTTCTACCGGGGCGCGCCGGCCGCGCAAGGAGGGAGCACCGAGATCCTCTCCCTGGCCCTCGTGCAGAAATATTATTTCGACCCGACTTTCGGCGGGGTCTTCCAGGAGGGGGAAGCGAACGCCTTCACCCCGCTCGACACCGCCACCGGGTTTTACCGGTCGACGTCGACGGCCAACTTCGCCCCCCTCAGCGCCATCCTGCAGTTCACCCCCCGGCAGGGGATCCACAACGACATCCGCGCCGATTTCGACACCGGGCGCGGGCGCTGGAGCAACGTGAGCCTGGCCTCCGAATGGCGGCAGGGACCGGTGTCCCTGTCCGGAACCTATTTTTACATCAACCCGCGCGGGGGGGCGTTCCTCTCCGGGAACCACGTGCAGGCACAGGTCGAGTTCGGCTCCCAGGAGCGCGGCTTCAACTCCCGGTTGACGGCCAGCCGCAACCTGCAGTCCGGGCAGTGGCTCAACAGCAACGTCCGGGTGGGCTACTCCTGGAACTGCTGCGGCCTGGGCCTGGGCTTCAACCAGTACGCTCTCGGCATCCGGACCGAATCCCGGCTTTCCTTCTCCTTCACCCTGAAGGGGATCGGGCACTTCGGCAACATGCGGGAGCCGGAAGGCATCTTCTGAAACGGGCAAGGGAGGGGGCGTGAACACGGCATGGATCTCGGCCGGCTCCAACGTCGGAGACCGGCGGGCCCAACTCGACCGCGCAATCGCGGCGCTCGAGGCCTGCGGCCGCGTCATCGCGGTCTCCTCCTGCTACGAGACCGAACCGGTCGGCTATGACGACCAGCCGTGGTTCCTGAACCTGGCCGCCGGGCTCGAAACCCGGCTCACGCCGCACCAACTCCTCTCGTTCTGCCAGAGCATCGAACTGGCCCAGGGGAGGGTGCGCCCTTTCCCCAACGCACCCCGGACGCTCGACCTCGACATCCTGTTTTACGACGACCTCGTCCTCGACCGTCCGGACCTCGTTCTCCCCCACCCCCGGCTGGGGGACCGCCGCTTCGTCCTGGAGCCGCTGGCGGAAATCGCCCCCCTGCTCAGGCACCCCGTGCTGAACCGCTCGGTGCGTCGGCTCCTCGAACTCTGCCCGGACCGGTCCATGGTGAGGAAAGTGGAGCCGGGCGGATAAAATTTCCCGGATTGAATTGAACAGAAATTTTTCCCCGTGCTATGATGCGCCCCGGCATAAAGCGGACGCCCCGCGCCGCCGATAAGCAACCGGAGGCCGTCCGTCCCCGGAAACCCGGAAGAAAGGGTCGATCGCTTGTTTCGCCGTTTTCTCAGACTGTGTATCCCTCTCGCGCTGGCCGCCGTGCTCCTTCCCCTCGGCGCCTCCGAAGCCAGGGCGGACGGGCCGGAAGCCCTCCAGACGACGATCGCCCGGTATCTGAAACGGCCCGGCGCCCGCTCAGCGCAATGGGGCATCAGCATCCTGGACCCCTCCGACAACAAGGTCCTGGTCGAGGTCAACCCGGACAAGCCCTTCCTCCCCGCCTCGGTGCTCAAGGTGGTCACCACCGCCGCGGCCGTGGAAAAGCTGGGGCCGGGGTTCCGCTACCGCACGGGGGTATACGCCAACGGCCCGGTGGGCGAGGACGGGTCCCTGGCGGGCGACCTCATCCTGGTGGGGAGGGGGGACCCCAACCTGATGGCCCCCCGGGACGAAGCCGGGCAGATGCCCGCTTTCCGGGAGCTTGCCGACCGGCTGCAGGAGCTGGGCATCCGGGAGGTCTGCGGGGACGTGATCGGCGACGACAGCTACTTCTCCCC
The DNA here is from genome assembly GCA_012729555.1 of Acidobacteriota bacterium. Classification (NCBI taxonomy): domain Bacteria; kingdom Pseudomonadati; phylum Acidobacteriota; species Acidobacteriota bacterium. The sequence continues at coordinate 42,960 of JAAYCX010000063.1, read as the reverse complement.
GCGCGGCGGAGAAAAGGGGTGGACGGCCAGGGAACTCCGGACCCGCTACGGGGCGCCGGTCAATGCCCTGAGCATCAACAACAACGTCGTCTGGGTCACGGCCCGGCCGTCGAAATACAAGAAGGCCGTCATCGTCGGGATCGAGCCCGCGACCTCCCATTTCCGCATCCGCAACCGGGCCGTCACCGGGAGCCGGAAAGCGAAACGGACGATCAGTGCGCGCCTCGAGGCGGGTTCCGACACGATCGTGATCTCGGGCACCCTCCCCTCCACGCGCACCTTCCGGCAGCACCTCGTCCTCGAAAATCCCGCGGAAACCGCCGCCGCCGTTTTCGGGGAAGAACTCGAGCGCCGAGGGATTTCCGTGCGCGGAGAGGTCACGAGCCTTCACCAAGGCGGCGGGGAGGCCGGGCCCCGCGGCACCTGGACCCTGCTGGCCGAACACCGGTCCGCCCCGCTGGTGCGCGCCCTCGAAATCATCAACAAGCAGAGCCAGAACCTCCACGCCGAGATGCTGCTCCGAACCCTGGGAGCGGAGCTGCGGGGGCGCGGGACGAACGAGGCCGGGCTCGAGGTGGTCCAGGAGTTCCTGGTCGAGGCCGCGATCGACAGTGACCGGATACGCCTCGACGACGGGTGCGGGCTGTCGCGGGAGAACCTGCTGACCCCGCGCTTCCAGACGTCCCTGCTCGGATTTCTGCTCGGCCGCCCCTACTTCGGCCTCTTTTACGACACCCTGGCCGTCAGCGGCACCGACGGGACCCTGAAAAACCGCCTGTCCGCCCTGGAGGTCAAGGGCTCGATCCACGCCAAGACCGGGACCCTGCGGGACGTCACCACCCTGAGCGGCTACATCACCACCCGGTCGGGCCGCAACCTGGTCTTCAGCATTTTCGCCAACCGGGTGACCTCCACCGAGCGGGTCAAAAGAACGATTGACGAAATCTGCTCCCTTCTGGTTAAACTGTACTGATGAGCATAAGGGTCTTGTTTTTCGCCTCACTGGCGGACGCGGCGGGGACCAGGGAAAGAAAGGTGGAAGCGGCCGGGCTCACCGACGTGATCTCGGTCTTCGACCGGTGCGCCGCGGACACCCCCGCCCTGGAATCGTACCGGGCCTCGGTCCTCCTGGCGCTGAATTCCGAATTCGCCCGGCCCTCCTCCCCGGTCCGGGACGGGGACGAGATCGCCTTCTTTCCGCCCGTCAGTGGAGGGTAGCATGTTCAGTCTCACGCGGGAGCAGATCGACACCACCCGGATTACCCGGAGCCTTCAGCAGCCCGAGGACGGCGCCCTCGTCGTCTTCGAGGGGGTCGTGCGCAACCACGCGCGGGACAAGGCGGTCCGATTCCTGGAATACGAGGCCTACGAATCGATGGCGCTGAAAAAACTCGAGGAGGTCGGGGCCATGGCCAGGAGCCGGTTCGACATCCGCGACATCGCCATCGTTCACCGGCTGGGGCACATGGAGATCGGAGAGGCGAGCACCGTCATCGTGGTGGCCTCGGCCCACCGCGGGGCCGCCTTCGAGGCCTGTCGTTTCGCCATCGACACGATCAAGGAGATCGTCCCCATCTGGAAGAAGGAGTTCTACGCCGACGGCGAGGTGTGGATCGAGGGGGCGCGTTGAACCGTCACCTCACAGCTCGTGCCGGTGCTCGAGCGCTTTCGACATGGTGACCTCGTCGGCAAACTCGAGGTCGCTCCCCACCGGCAGTCCCAGGGCGATGCGGCTGACCCTGACCCCGATCGGCTTGAGCAGCCGGGCGAGATAGATGGCCGTCGCCTCCCCTTCCACGTTGGGATTGGTCGCCAGGATGACCTCCTTCACCTCCCCCTCCCGCAGCCGCTCCAGCAGGTTCCGGATCTGCAGGTCCTCGGGCCCGACCCCGTTGATGGGGGAAAGCGCGCCGTGCAGCACGTGGTACCGCCCCCGGTACTCCCGGGTCCTTTCCACCGCGACGATGTCGCCCGGCTGCTCCACGACGCAGACGGTCTCCCCGGAGCGGGAACCGCTGCGGCAGTAGTTGCAGGGGTCCAGGTCGGAAAAGTTGTTGCAGCGGGAACAGCAGAGGATCCTGTCCTTCACTTCCAGGATGGCGCGGCTCAACCGTTCCGCATCCTCCCGGGGCCGCCGCAGCACGCTGTAGGCCAGCCGCTCGGCGCTCTTCGGGCCGATCCCCGGGAGCCTGCGGAATTCATCAATCAGTCTTTCGATAGGCTCCGCGTAGTCGCTCATTCGTCGATCTTCTCGGCCTTCACCGGCCCGGGGAACGTGTCCAGGAAGGAGCGCACCGCCGGTTCGCGCCCGGCCCGATCGAGAAGGTCCCCGGGGGAGGACGCCGCCCCCGCCTGCGGAGCCGGGGTCGCGGGCGCACCCTCATCCCCCGCCGACGTGGCTCGCGTGTCCGCCCCCCCCTCGACCGTGACCCTGACCTTGCGCTCCAGGACGACGGCCGCCGCCCCGGCTATGGCGTCCAGGTTCCGTGCGACCTGGTGCCGGATGAACTCGCCCGCCCCCCCCGGATCGAGGACCAGCCGGTCCCCCTCGGCGCGCGCGCCGGAAAAGGAGCGCAGCAGGGATTCGAGCGATTCCCGGCCGAGGGCCGAGGCGATCCGGCCGAGGAGGTCCCGATCCTCGCCCTCCTCGCGGGCGGAGGCGCGAGCTTCATCCTTCCTTCGAGGAGCCGGAGCCGAAGAGGGAGCCCGTTCCACGGGAGCCCGTTCCACGGGAGCCCGGCCTGCGGGAGCCCGTTCTGCGGGAGCCCGGCCTGCGGGAGCCCGGCCTGCGGAGGCGTGGTCTGCGGGTACCTTCCCGGGCGACACCCGCGGAGGAGGCGCCCCGCTTCCGCCGCCCGGGCCCCGGGGCGGCGCGTCATCCGCATAGGTGGAAAACTCGGCCACGAGTTCCTCCAGGGGGCGCAGCCTGGCGATGTGGGCCATTTCGAGGAGCCCCATCTCCAGCTGGAAGCGCACCTGGGTGGCGTACTTCATCCCGGTCTCGATCTTCTGGAAGGCGTCGAAGAGGCGCAGCAGGTCCTCTCGGGAAAAAAGGTCCGCCTGCACCCGCAGATCGGGCAGGACGCTTTCGGGAATCCCCAGCAGGGCGGGATCGGAGATCCCGGCCTTCACCACCATGAGATTGCGGAAGTGGCCCGAAAGGCGGCGGCAGAAATTGTTGAGGTCCTGCCCGGCCTCCACCAGGCCGGCCACCGTCCGGAGCAGGACCTCGAGGTCGTTCCCCGCGATCGCCCGGGCCGTCTCCGCGAGGACCCTGGGCTCCACCAGGCCGAGCAGGGTCGAAACGTCCTCGTCCCGGACCTCGCTCCCGCTGAAGGCGATCACCTGGTCGAGCGCCGACATGGCGTCCCGCATGCTTCCGCCGCTCGAAAAGACCACCTGCTCGAGGGCGCTGTCGCTGATCCGGATCCCCTCCGCCTCGGAAATCGTGCGCAGCCGTTCCAGGATGAGGGGGTACTGGATGAGCTTGAAGCTGTACTGCTGGCAGCGGGAGAGGATGGTCGCGGGGATCTTGTGATACTCCGTGGTGGCCAGGATGAACACCACGTGCGGCGGCGGCTCTTCCAGCGTCTTCAGGAGCGCGTTGAAGGCCTCCGCCGTGAGCATATGGACTTCGTCGATGATGAAGATCTTGTACCGGTCGCGCGCCGGGTTGTAGCGCGCCTTCTCCCGCAGTTCCCGGATCTCGTCGATACCCCGGTTGGAGGCTGCGTCGATCTCGAGAACATCCATGCAGCCGCCGGCGGCGATCTCCGTGCAGGCCACGCACCTTCCGCACGGCTCCCCCGGCTTCCCGTCGTGGCAATTGAGCGCCTTGGCCAGAAGCCGTGCGGTCGAGGTCTTGCCGCTGCCGCGCGGGCCGGAGAAGAGGAAGGCGTGGGCGATCCGTCCGCTCTCGAGCGCGTTGGTCAGCGTGCGGGAAACGTACTCCTGCCCGACCAATTCATGAAAACTCTGGGGACGCCATTTGAGAGCCAGAACCTGATATTGCATAAAAAGAGGGGTCGGACCCCGGGGATCCCGTTGCACATGCAGGAGTCCTCTTAATGCTGCTTCCTTCCGGACCTGACATGGTTCGAGGGTTGCATTGCACAGGGCCCGGGGCCCGTCATGGCCTTTCGGCCCAAAGCTGCATCTTACGGCATCGCCTGCCGGGAAACAAGCCGGAAAAACCTCCGCCGGAGGCGCAAAAACCCTAAACAACCGGCCGATCCGTGCGTAGTATTATGGGATGGCGCGGCGGAGGGTTTCGCCGCGGCCTGCACTCTCATGGAAAAGACGAGGATCATGAAAAAGACATCCCTTCCCAAGGCGATCCAGCACCCGACCTGGTTTTCGATCGGAATCCTTCTGCTCGCGGCGGCCCTGACCGCGGCCTGCGGCGGCTCGGGCGCCCCGGGCGCCTCCGCTCCAGGGCCGGAGGCGGGCCCGGGCAAAAAAAACCCGGGCGCCCCCCCCGCCATGGCCGAGGTCTCGGTGCAGACCGTCCGGGTCCGGAAGATCTCCCTGCGGAGGGATGTGGAGGTGTCGGGGTCGCTGGTCGCCTCCGACCAGGCCAGGGTCAGCAGCGAGGTCGCCGGAGTGGTGCGCCAGGTGCTGGTCGACCTGGGGCAGGAGGTCGCCGCCGGCCAGGTCGTGGTCCGGCTCGACACCCGGGAACTCGAGCTGGCGCTCGAGCGGGCCCGCAGCCAGCTGAGGCAGACCGAAGCCCAGTTCGGTATCGACGGGGTGAAGGTCACGGAGCCCCCCGACAACGAACAGATCTCGTCCGTCCGCCTGGCCATGGCCAACCGCGACGACGCGCTGGCGCAGCTGCGCCGGGCCCGGCGGCTCCGGGAGCAGAACCTCCTGCCGCAGGCCGATCTCGACGCGGCGGAAACCCGGGTCAAGGTGACGGAGGCGGGTTACCGGACGGCGCTCGAAAGCGTCCAGAGCCTCCGGGCCACCCTCCAGGAGCGACGGCACGCGGTCGAGCTGGCCCAGAAGAAACTCAACGACAGCCAGATCCGGACCTCCATTTCGGGGCAGATTTCCGAACGCCTGGTCAACCAGGGGGAGTTCATCCGCGAAAACACCCCGGTGGTCTCCATCGTGAAAATGAACCCCCTCAAACTCGAGACGGCCGTCCAGGAGCGCTACGCCGGAATCATCCGCACGGGGCTGCCGGTGGAATTCTCGGTCGAATCGTCGCCCGGCAAGACCTATTCGGCCCGCGTGGCCCATATCAGCCCGTCGGTGGACCCGGCCACCCGCACCTTCGCCATCGAGGTCCTCGTCGACAACGGCCACCGGCAGCTCAAGCCCGGCTTCTTCGCCAAGGGATTGATCTACACCCACCAGGACGAGAACGTGCCGGCCATCCCCGAGTACGCCATCTCGACCCTGGCGGGGATCTCCAACGTCTATGTCATCGAAGAGGGAACGGTGCGGCAGCAGCCGGTCACCCTGGGCTCCAGGTCGGGAGAGCTGGTGGAGGTCGTGGAAGGACTCGCGGGAGATGAAGTGCTGGCGGCCAGCAACCTCACCATGCTGGCCACCGGGGTCCCGGTGAAAATTGTCGGGACCGCCCCGGCCGCCTCCCCCCTCACCGAGAACAGGCAGGAGGAAGGGCGATGAAACTGGCCGATGTCAGTATCCGGCGCCCGGTATTCGCCTTCATGATGTCGGCCGCCATCGTGGTCCTCGGAATCGCGTCCTACAGCATGCTCGGGCTCGATCTCATGCCCAAGACCGACGCCCCGGTGGTCTTCGTGCAGACCAGCCTGCCGGGGGCGAGCGCCGAGGAGGTGGAAACCCAGATCACCAAGCCGATCGAGGAAGTGGTCAACACCATCGCGGGGATCGACGAACTGCGCTCCAGTTCCCAGCAGGGGGGCTCGCGCGTCATCATCATGTTCGTCCTGGAGCGCGACATCGAGGCCGCCGTCCAGGACGTGCGGGACAAGGTCGCCTCGATTACCAACCAGTTCCCCCGGGAGACCCTGGCGCCCAGGATCCTCAAAATCGACCCCGACTCGAACCCGATCCTCACCATCGCCGTCAGCGGAAACCGGTCACAGAAGGAAATCAGCGAAATCGTCGACAAGCGGATCAAGCAGGTACTCGAGACGGTCAACAACGTCGGCGAGGTCACCTTCTCCGGGGATCGGCACCGGGAGATCCAGCTCCTGCTCGACAAGGACCGGCTGAACGCCTACAACCTCACCGTCGACCAGGTCCGCACCGCCGTGGCGCGGCAGAACGTGGAGATCCCGGGGGGGAGCTTCATCTCCGGCTCGTCCGAAATCGCCCTGCGCACCATGGGGAGGATCCACAACGTCGAGGATTTCAACAGGATCATCATCACCTACAGCGGCGGGAGGGCCGTCACCTTCCAGGACATCGGCCGAGTGATCGACACCGTGGAGGAGGTCCGCAGCGTTTCGCGCCTCAACGGACGGCAGGCCGTCTCTCTCGACATCCGCAAGCAGTCGGGAACCAACACGGTCGAAGTGGTCGACGACGTGATGGCCGAGCTCGAACGCATCAAGCCGGACCTGCCCCCCGATATCACCATTCAGACCACCCGCGACCAGTCCACCTTCATCCGCCGCTCCTTCAGCGAAATCCAGCACCACCTGGTCCTGGGGGGACTGCTCGCCAGCATCGTGGTCCTCCTCTTCATGCGCAATTTCCGCTCCACCGTCATCGCCGCGGTCGCGATCCCCACCTCCATCATCGGCACCTTCACCCTGATGCGGGCGCTCGGCTTCACCATGAACAACATGACGATGCTGGCCCTATCCCTGGCGACCGGCATCGTGATCGACGACGCCATCGTGGTGCTGGAAAACATATTCCGCTACATCGAGGAGAAAAAGGTCAAGCCGCGGGAGGCGGCGTCCCGGGCGACGGGCGAAATCGGGCTGGCCGTCATGGCGACGACGTTGTCGCTCGTGGTCATCTTCCTCCCGGTCGCGTTCATGACGGGGCAGGTGGGGCGCTACTTCTACAGCTTCGGCATCGTCTCGGCCGGCGCTTTTCTCCTCTCCATGTTCGTCTCCTTCACCCTCACGCCCGCGCTGTCCGCGACCTGGCTCAAACCCTCGGACATCGGGCACAAGGCCTCGAAATCGAGCGGTTTTTACAGTTTCATCGACCGCCACTACGGGCACATGCTCCGCTGGGCCATGGGCCACCGCGGCGTCATCGTCACCATCGCCCTGGCGGTGGTGGCCTCGGCCGCGTTCCTTTTCCCCCGGGTGGGGAAGGAACTGGTGCCGGACGACGACCAGAGCGAGTTCAGCGTCAACGTCAACCTGCCGCAGGGCAACAGCTTCGCCAGCACGGACGCCTACGTCAGGCCCATCGAGGAGGAACTGAGGCGCATGCCCTACGTGGAGACGGTGTTCGCCACCGTCAACCCCGCCCGGGCCAATTTCTACGTCCAGCTCGCGCCCCTCGACCGGCGCGACGTCTCCCAGCAGGAACTGATCCGCGACACGCGCGCCCGGCTGCGGCGGTTCCAGGGGGCGCGGATCAGCGTTTCGGGCGGAACCGACATATCGGGATCCTCCACGGCGGGGACCGGACGCGGGGGGGGCGCCAACCGCCTGCAGATGCTGATCCAGGGACCCGACATCGAGCAGCTGCAGACATACATCGTCGAGCTTATGGACAAGATCCGGACCATCCCGGGAGTCGTCGACGTCGACACCAACTTCGAGCCCACGGCCCAGGAGCTGCGGGTCCGGGTCGACCGCGCCCGCGCCGCCGACCTGGGGGTCTCCATCGATTCGCTCGCGTCCAGCCTGAGGCTCCTGGTCGGGGGGGACGAGGTCACCAAGTACAAGGAGGGGGACGACCAGTTCAGCGTCCGGCTCCGGCTCGACGAGCAGTTCCGGGACGATCCCTCCAAGATGGGGGAACTGCTGATAGCGGGCGCCGGCGGCCGGCTGCTGCGGGTGAGCGACGTGGCGAGCCTGTCGCTCGAACCCGGGCCGGCCAGCATCGACCGCTACGACCGGCAGCGGCAGATTTCGCTCAGCGGCAATCTCGACGGGATCCCCATGCAGACGGCGATCGACGCCGCCCGGCAGAAGCTGGCCGAGATGCAGTTCAAGCCGGGCTACTCGGTCCAGTTCGGCTTCGGCGCCCGGATGCTGAGCCAGGCCACGGACGATTTCTGGATGGCGCTGGTGCTGGCCCTCATCTTCATCTACATGGTGCTGGCCTCGCAGTTCAACAGCTTCGTCCACCCGCTCACCATCATGACCGCCATCCCCTTGAGCCTTCCCTGCGGACTGTTCGCCCTGATGGCGTTCGGCATGACGCTCAACGTCTACAGCGCCATCGGCCTGATGATGCTGTTCGGGATCGTGAAGAAGAACTCCATTCTGCAGGTCGATTACACCAATACCCTGGTCGGGCAGGGGATGCAGCGGGACGCGGCCATCATCACCGCCAACCACGTGCGGCTGCGCCCCATCCTGATGACGACAATCGCCATCGTCGCCGGGATGCTCCCGATCGCCCTGGGCCGCGGGGCCGGTTCCGGGTCGCGCGCCTCCATGGCCGTCACCATCATCGGGGGGCAGTTGATCTGCCTGCTGCTGACGCTGCTGGTCACCCCGGTCATCTATTCCCTCTTCGACGACGCCAAGCTCTTCCTCGAGCGGCTGCGGACCCGCCCGGAGCCCGAGGCCGTCATAGCGGAAGCGGAGGATTGAGCTCCCGCCGCGCAAAGGGATATTGCCATCGGGCGGCGGCTGAGGTAGAGTGCATCGGCGCCTCGACCGCGCCCGGATCCCGAGCCTATGAACAGAATCCTCCGCCTCTGCCCGCTGCTGCTGATCCTCCTCTCCGGATGCCTTTCGGAATCCTCCGGGCGGAAGACGGCGGAGCCTGAAGCGTCGGGGTCCGCGACGACGGCTCCGCGGGCCGCGGAGCCGGAACCGGTCGATCACCAGGCGGTTTCCATCCTGTCCGAGAGCACCCTTTTCACCGTGTACGGAAGGGCCTTCGGCCGTGCGCCCATCCTCGGGAGGCTGGGCACCTACCGCGGCTTCGAGGACATGGAGCGCGACATCCGGCCCTGGCTGGAGGGGATCTCGAGCCGGCACGCCAAGAAACGCGTAATCCCGGCGGTCCACCTGATCTACGCCATGGCCACCCCCTGCAAGCCCGACGACGACTGCCTCCTCTACCTCGAGGGGATCGAGAAGGATATCGTGGGCACCTACATCGAGCCGGCCGCCCGGCGGGGGTGGATGGTCATCCTCGACACCCAGATCGGCAAATCGACCCCGGTCGAACAGGTCCGGCGCATCATCGACAAGGGGTACCTGGAGTACGACAACGTGGCCGTGGCCATCGACCCCGAATTCAGCGCGGCCCCCGGCCAGGAGACCCCCCCGGGGCGCCCCATCGGAACGGTGAAGGCCTCGCAGATCAACAAGGTCCAGCGGATGCTCGACGACTACACGCGCGAGCGCCGGCTTCCGACCAGGAAGATCCTCATCGTGCACCAGTTCGGGGATGCGAACGTCGGCGACGGCGTCCCTCCCATGATCCGGGACAAGAAGAGCCTCGAGACGTTCGACAACGTGGAGCTGGTCTTCGACGCGGACGGCCTGGGGGGGCAGGCGGTGAAGATGGTCAAATACAACAAGATGACCGACGCCGCCGTGTACCCCTTCACCCGGTTCCGCGGGATCAAGATCTTCTTCCCGAACCCGTGGGAGAAGCACGGGCACTACGACAAGCCCCCGATGAACCTGGACCAGATCTTCGGGGTGCAGCCGGCCGAAGGGGGGAAGGTGCGGATCGCCAACAGGCCCGACGTGGTGATCATCGCCTAGAACCCCTCACTCCTCCAGCCTCGAGGCCAGGATCGCCTCCAGCCGCTTCGGGTCCCGCTTCAGGTGCACCGTCCGGCCGCCCCGGACATGGACCAGCCCGGGTTTGGCCCCCCTGGGCTTTTTCACGTTTTTGACCGGCGCCATGTGGACATCCGCCCGGGTGGCGTTCTTCATCTTCGAGAAATGAACCGCGAGTTCGCACGCCGCCAGGACCGACTCCGGCGCCGCCTCGGCCCGCCCCCCGGTGCGCAGCACCACGTGGCTCCCCGGGTAGAGCTCCAGGTGAAAGAAGAGGTCGTTCCCGCGGGCCAGGCGCGTGGTCAGGAGGTCGTTCCCCTCGTCGCTGCGCCCCACCCAGATTTCCATCCCGTCCCCCGTACGGTACTTCTTGGGTCGCAGCCGGGACGGGAGATCGGGCTTCGGGTCCTTCTTCACCGGGGCGGCCGCCGGCACCGGCTTCTTTCCGGGAGGGAGGCGGCCCAGCAGCCGCCGGATCCGGGGGGACGAGGCCAGGCGCTCGAGCGCTCCGGGATCGGGGGGATCCAGCCGGGCGATCCGGTCGAGATCGCGCAGGAAATCGTCCAGCCGCCTCTGCTCCGCGCGGAGCTGCTCGAGCTGGAGCCGGATCATCCCGGCGCCACGGGTCGACTTCTGGTAGCGTGCGAAGTAGCTTTCCAGGTTCCGGGCCGGAGTAAGCTTCGGGTCGAGGGGGATCTCGACGGTCTCCCCCGTCTCATGGTCGGTCGCCGCGACCGCGGGCTGCCCGGGCTCGACCGCATACAGCACCCCTTTGAGCAGCTCCCCGAGGCGGCGGTGACTCTCCGCCTGCAGGGCGCGGCCCAGGTCCTCCTCGAGGTGCGCGTGCTTCCGATCGAGGAACGCCTGCTCCTTCCTGACCGCCTGTTCGATCCGGCGCACCGCGGCTTCCGCCCCGTGCTCCCGCTCCCGCCGCCCGTACTCCTCGGCGACGGCGTCGAGGAACCGGTCGTCGGGCACCGTCGCCCACCGGTCCTCCCCCGCCGATGCCAGCGACCCCCGCGGCTCCACCCAGGGGGCCCCCGCTTTCAGTTCGGGCCGGGTGTCCTCGGTCGGACGCAGGGAGTGGAGGAGGACGCCCGCTTCGTCGAGCAGGTACAGGTTGCTCCGGGGGCCCAGGATGGAAAGCAGGAGCCGGAGTGCACCGGCGCGGGAGTGAAAGCGGAGGCAGACCTGGCGGTCCGAGCCCGCGGCCTCCACCCCTTCGAGGGTGCTCCCGGCCAGGTGCGCCCGCGCGTATTCCCCGAAGGAGCCGACGGCGGACTCCGGCCCGGCCGCGTCGGCGCCCGAGATCCGGGCGTACCGCGGGCTGCAGCAGAGGAGCAGACGGGAGCGCTCGCGGGCCTTTTCGAGGACCAGGACGAGGGAAAAGGGGCCGGCCTGGACGACGCGCCGCAGCCGGGCCCCCGACCACGCCCCATGGGCGATGCGCGCCGCGCGGCGCAGTTCCTCGAGACTCAGCATCGGGCCTCCCCTCCGCCCGCGGGCAAAAAAATCCCCCCGGAGCGCCGGGCCCCGGGGGGATGGTGAAAACGGTCTAGCGCGCGGGACTAGAACAGCCCCGTAACCTTCCGGGTCTTCACGTCCACGTCGATCCTGCGGTAGGCGGGATCGGACGCCGTTCCAGGCATCAGGCTGATGGTACCGGCGACGGGGACCACGAACCCGGCCCCCTTGTAGGTCAGGATGTCGCGGACCGGCAGCGTCCAGCCCTTCGGGGCGCCCTTGATGGTCGGGTCGTGCGAAAGGCTGAGGTGGGTCTTCACCATGCAGGTGCCCAGCTTGGCGGTTTCCGGATCCTTCTCCATCTTCTTGAGCTTGGTCTGGGCTTCCGGGGTGTAGCTGACCCCGTCGGCGCCGTAGATTTCCCTGGCGATGGTCTCGATCCGCTTGCCGAGAGGCATGTCCAGCTCATAGAGGAACTTGAAATCGTTCGGCTCGTTGCAGGCGTCGATGACGGCGTCGGTGAACTCCAGCGCGCCGTCCCCCCCCTTGAGCCAGTGCTCGGAAACGGCCACCCTGGCCCCGGCCGCCTCGGCGTTCCTCTTGATGACGGCGATTTCGGCCTTGGTGTCCGTGTAGAAGGAGTTGATGCAGACGACGGGGCTGATCCCCGCCTTCTTGACGTTCTCGATGTGCTTCAGGAGGTTGGCGCACCCCTTGTCCACCAACTCCACGTTCTCTTCCTTGTAGACGGGGTCGAGCGGCTTGCCCGGGGGCACCGGGGGGCCGCCGCCGTGGCTCTTGAGCGCGCGCACGGTCGCCACAATCACGGCGCAGTGCGGCTTCAGGCCGCTGAAGCGGCATTTCAGGTTCCAGAACTTCTCGAACCCGATGTCGGCGCCGAATCCGCTCTCCGTGACGTGGTAATCGGCCAGCTTGAGCGCCAGCTTGTCGAGCACGATGGAGGACTGCCCGATGGCGATGTTGGCGAACGGCCCGGCGTGCACGAACACGGGCTGCCCTTCCAGCGACTGCATCAGGTTGGGGTTGATCGTGTTGAGCATCCACGCCGTCATGGCGCCGTCCACCTCCAGGTCCGCCGTGGTGACCGGCTCGCCCTTCTTGTTGTAGGCGACGACGATCTTGCCGATCCGCTCGCGCATGTCGGCCAGGCCGGTGGCCACGGCCAGGATGGCCATCAGCTCGCTGCTGACGGCGATGGCGAAGCCCGACTGCGTCATGAAGCCGTCCATCTTGCCGCCCATGCCGATGGTGATGTTCCGGAGGGCCTGGGCGCAGAAGTCGATGACCCACTTCATCTCGACCGAACGGTGGTCGATGTCGAGCCTTTTCAGCTTCTTGGTCGCCAGCATGGCGTCGTCGTAGTTGTACTCGTGCTGCATCCGGCTGGTCAGCGCCACCATCGCGAGGTTGTGCGCGTTGATGATGTCGTTGATGTCGCCCGTCAGGCCGAGCGAGAAGGGGGTCAGGGGGATGCACTGGGCCAGGCCGCCGCCGGCCGCGCTCCCCTTGATGTTCATCGTCGGGCCGCCCGAGGGCTGCCGGATGCCTCCGGCCACCTTCTTCCCCCGCTTGCCCAGCCCCTGCACCAGCCCCATGGTGGAGGTGCTCTTCCCCTCTCCGAGCGGGGTCGGGGTAATGGCCGTCACGTCGATGTACTTGCCGTTGGGCCGGTCCTTCAATCTCTCCAGAACGGCTTCAAAATCCACCTTGCCGTAGTAATGCCCGTGAGGAATCAGTTCCTCGTCCCTGATTCCCAGCTCGTCGGCCAGTTGCTTGACGGTCTTCATGTCCTTCTCGCACGCCTCAGCAATCTGCCAATCCGCCATCTTTGTTGGATCAAGCTTAGCCATCTACAATCCTCCTTAATTTTGATGATCAACCCTTTATGATGCCGGCAAACGGCCCGCCGATAGACCGGGCCCCTTATCCTAACTTCAAAGTCAACCACCCTTCAATTTGAATCGCTCAATAAGATACAAATATTTCAGGGGATTAAAAAGGCCGATTCATCGAAACCCGCATAAAAATGCCCCCCCCGGACCGGCTGATAATGGTCATGAAACCGGGTTGACGCGACGATATGCAATACGGTATCCTCGCGCCCACGGGTCGCGGCCGGAGGCTCTGGTCCCGGCAAACCTCTGATTTCGGAAGGAAAATGACAGACGAACTCGTTTTCACCGACTACTACGACATCCTGCAGCTGAGCCCAGGCGCCGACGGCGACACCATCGGGAGGATCTTCCGCCACCTGGCCAAGAAATACCACCCGGACGCCACGGGCGGGGGGGACCCCGAACGGTTCCGGGAACTGGTCAAGGGGCACGAGATCCTCAGCGACCCGGTCAAGCGCGCGGCCTACGACATTCGCCACCAGCAGTACTGGGAACGGAAGATGCACCTCCTGCGGGAAGCCGGAGACGGCCCCGTGACCGAAGGCAGCCGGGAGGTCCGGGAGCGCTTGCTGACGCTGCTGTACGTTCAGCGGCGCACCAGCGTCCGCCGGCCGGGACTGGGCGAAATCGCGCTGGCCCGCATGCTCCGCATCCCGATCGAGTTCCTGGAGTTCGACCTCTGGTACCTGCACCGGAAGGGGCTGGTGGAGCGCCTCGAATCGGGCCTGCTGGCGATCTCGGTCGACGGGGTCGACCACGTGGAGCAGAACGAACTCCACCTCGGCGCGGACCGCCTGCTCCAGGCCGTTCCCGAACCCGCCCCGAAGTCCACCCCGGAATCCGCCTGACGCCCTCCGGCCATTCCCCCCAGGGACCGCTTCTGGTACCATATCGGGCGGCGTCGGGAGGGTGGGGCCATGGGCTGGATGGGGAAGAAGACAGTGTGGATCGCGGCCGGGATCCTGATCGCCGGGATCCTCGCGTGGCACCCGGCCCGGCACCTCCTGTTTTCCGTGCGCCTCGCCCTGGACCTGAAGGCCCTCGCAGCCGGGAGCGACGAACCGGACCCGGTCGTGGCCGAGGACCGGGTGAGCGGGCGCGACGGGGACCGCCACTACGAGGCCCTCTGCTATCGTCCGGCCGGGGGGCCGGCCTCCACCGCCGTCGTGCTTTCGGCCGGCATCAGCGAACTGGGCTGTTATCACCCCAGACTCGTGGCGCTGGCGCGCCTGATGGCGAAGAGGGGGCTGATGGTAATCACCCCCGATATCCGGGAGTTCCGGCAGTTTCAGATCACCGCCGCGCCCATAGAGCAGATGCTCTTCTGGCATTCCCGCGCCCGCTCCCTCGAGGGGGGAGGGCAGGTCGGCAGGATCGGCTTCGCCGGGGTCTCCTACTCGGGAACACTCGCCCTGATGGCGGCCGCCCGCCCGGAGGTTCGCAACGGCACCGCCTTCGCAGCGGCCATCGGGCCCTATTACGACCTCAAAAGGTGCAGCCGGGGGTGGTTCGCCGCCGGGTCGGAGGAGGAGTGGAAGGGCTACTATCCCACCCGCTATTACGCGCGCTGGGTGATGATGCTCTCCGCCCTGGACATGGTCGCGGACGCCTCCGACCGCCGGCGGCTGCGCCCCCGGCTGGAAAGCCTGCTGCGGCAGAAGGACCCTCCCCCATCCCTCCCCCTGACCCCGGAGGGGGAGCGATGGTACGCCCTGGCGACGATGCGGCCGGGCCGGACCGACGCCCCGCTCGCCGCCGAAATCGAGGAATTTCTCTCCCGGCGGGTCTACGCGGACCTCGACCCCCGGGAGTCGCTCGGCGCGCTCCGCTGCCCCGTCTTTTTGATCCACGGCGCCTACGACGACCTGATCCCGCCGGCGGAGAGCGCCGACCTGCACCGAACCATCGCCGGCTCCCGCCTTCTGGTCAGCCCGTTTCTGACCCACACACACCCGGTCGGCACAGAACTCTCCCGCCCGCGGCAGTTCCGGGCGGCGGCCGAAGCCATCCTTTTCTCCTGCCGCTTTTCCCGCGCCCTGGACTGAACGGGGCCCGGCGGGGGTTTTTCCCATAGGAAAAACCGCGTGCCTCCATTAAAATGCCTTCCCTTGGAGAGACATTATCCCATGCCCAGGCTCTGGTCCGTCATCATGGCGGGAGGCCGCGGGGAGAGGTTCTGGCCCCTCAGCACCCGCACGCTTCCCAAGCCCTTCATCCCGCTGCTGGGCCCCGTGACCCTGATCCAGGACACCGCGGCCCGGATCGAACCGCTGACCCCGCCGGAGCGGACCCTCATCTCCATCGGCGCCGGTCACTACGAAATCGCCCGGCGGCAGCTGCCCCGCATCCCGGAAGGGAATTTCATCGTGGAGCCGGTGGGCCGCGACACCTCGGCCTGCCTCGGGCTGTGCGCCCTGCACCTGGAGAAGAGGGACCCGGACGCCGTCATGCTGGCGCTCCCGGCGGACCATTACGTCGGGGACAACGCCTCCTTTATCCGGGCGATCGAGACCGGGCTCGCGGGCCTCGACGCCGCGACCGGGATCGTTTTCGGCATCCGCCCCACCCGGCCCGAAACGGGCTACGGCTATATCCTGGCCCCCCCGCCGGAAGCCGGGGGCGCGATCTGGCCGGTGGAGGATTTCGTCGAGAAACCGGATGCCGGGACCGCCGCCCGGTACCTGGCGGACGGCGGATATTTCTGGAACAGCGGCATGTTCCTATGGCCCAACCGCACGCTGCTCGGGCTTTTCCGGGAGCACCTGCCCGAGACCTCGGAAGGACTCGACCGGCTGCGCCCCCTGATCGGCCGCGACGGCGTCGCCGGCGAGGTGCGCGCACGGTTCGAGGAACTCCCCCGCATATCGATCGATTTCGGCATCGTGGAAAAGACCCCGGGGCTCGGACTGGTCCCGGTCTCCTTCCCCTGGGACGACATCGGGAACTGGGCGTCGCTCGACCGCGCCCTCTCCCCCGACGCCGCGGGCAACGTCGTGCGGGGGCGGCATACGGCCGTCGACAGCACCGGCTGCGTCGTGTACGCGCAGTCGGCGACGGTGGCCACCCTGGGAGTTTCGGATTTGGTTGTGGTCGAGGCGTACGGTAAAGTTCTGGTGTGTTCAAAAGCAAAGGCTGCGGAGCTGAAGAGGCTGGTGGCAGCGCTCGCCCCCGAAGAGGGCTGACTGGAGATGCGGCAATGAGTGCAAAAGCGAACAAGGTGGTACTGGCGTACAGCGGCGGACTGGATACATCCATCATCATCCCCTGGCTGAAGGAGAACTACGGCGCGGAGGTCATCGCCTTCGCCGCCGACGTCGGCCAGGGGGCGGAACTGGACGGCCTGGAGGAAAAGGCGATCCGGACCGGCGCCTCGAAGTGCATCATCGAGGACCTGCGGGAGGAGTTCGCCTGCGAATTCGTCCTCCCCTGCCTGCGCGCCGGGGCCGTTTACGAAAGAAAGTACCTGCTCGGGACCTCCTTCGCCCGCCCGCTGATCGCGCGCCGGCAGGTGGAGATCGCCGAGGCGGAGGGGGCCGACGCGGTCAGCCACGGCTGCACCGGCAAGGGGAACGACCAGGTGCGGTTCGAACTCGCCTTCAAGGCGCTGAACCCGAAACTGAAGATCATCGCCCCCTGGCGCGAATGGGACCTGAAGTCGCGCGAAGACGAAATCGAGTACGCGCTCGAGCGCAGGATCCCGATCACGGCGACGAAGGAGAAGATCTACAGCGAGGACCGCAATCTCTGGCACATCAGCCACGAAGGGGGGATTCTCGAGGACCCCTGGGCGGAGCCCGAGGAAAGCATGTTCGTCCTCTCCGTCTCCCCGGAAAAGGCCCCGGACCGCCCCCAGTACGTGGAGATCGAGTTCGAAGCCGGCAACCCGGTGGCCGTCGACGGCCAGCGCCTCGGCCCGGTGGAGGTGATCTCCCTGCTGAACCGGATCGGGGGCGCCCACGGGGTCGGCCGCACCGACCTGGTGGAGAACCGGCTGGTGGGGATGAAATCGCGCGGCGTGTACGAGACCCCGGGCGGGACGCTCCTGCTCGCCGCCCACCGCGAACTGGAAAGCCTCGCCCTGGACAAGGCGACGCTCCATTACAAGGACCTGCTGGCGGCCAGGTACGCCGAACTGGTCTACAACGGGGAGTGGTTCGCCCCCCTCCGCTACGCCATGGACGCCTTCATCGACTCCATCCAGACGCGGGTGACGGGAAGCGTGCGCCTGAAGCTCTACAAGGGGAACATCATCATCGCCGGGAGAAAGTCCCCCTGTTCGCTCTACCGGGAGGACCTCGCCACCTTCGCCGAGGACGCGGTCTACAACCAGAAGGACGCCGAGGGCTTCATCAACCTCTTCGGCCTCCCCTATCGGGTGGAGGCCCTGCTCGACAACAAGGCCGTCTACCGCGAGCGGCGCGGCCGCCGGTAGGAGCGGTCCGGCAGGGGGCGCGTCGCGCCCCCTGCTCACCCGGCGCCATGGTCAGATCCCAGGATATCCCCTTTCACCGCATCCCCGGCCATTCCCCCCTCTTTTTGGATTACATCGGTCTTTCCCCCGCCGCAGAGCGCTTCTACGCGACCCCTCCGGTTAAACCAAAACTAGAGATTTTTGCACGCAACCAGTCTTCAAAGAAATATTTTCCAAGGAAGGAAATGGCCCTCATCCTGGAGCGCCAGAACGCCCTCTATGGCGCCGGCGCCGCCCTGGAGGAGCAGGTCGCGGACCTGGCCCGGCCCGACAGCGTCGCCGTCGTCACGGGCCAACAGGTGGGGGTTTTCGGCGGCCCCCTCTACACCATATACAAGGCCCTGACGGCCGTGGCGCTCGCGGAGGAGTTGCAGAAGAGCGGAATCCGGGCGGTCCCGGTTTTCTGGATGGAAACGGAGGATCACGACCTGGCAGAGGCCACCCGGGTGTTCCACCCCGGACCCTCCCCCGGGACGGTGGAGGTGGCACGGGCGCTCTTTGGCGATCGCGCCCCCTCTCCTCGGCCGGTGGGATCCCTCACCCTTCCATTGAAGATTCGTGACGTAAATACCGATTACCTTGGCTCTATTCCCGAATCACGCTTCCGCGCGAACGTGCGCGCGCTCCTCGAAGAAGCCTACGCGCCCGGAGTCACGATGACCCTGGCCTTCGCCCGCCTCCTCCGCTCGATCCTCCCGGGGCTGCTCCTGTTCGATCCCGCGGATCCCGAGGCCAAACGCCTGGCGGCCCCCGTCTTCCTGAAGGCGCTCGAAAACTCGGACACGATCGTCGCGGCCCTCCGGGAAAGGGCCGGGGGTCTCGCCCGGGCCGGCTATCCGGTCCAGGTGCACCTCAGGGAGGATGCCACGCTGCTGTTTGTGACCGAAGGGGAAAGGCTCGCGCTGGAGCGGGAGTCGGACCGGTTCCGGCTGAGGGGCTCGGCGACCTCCTTCACCGCAGAGGATCTGCGGCACCTGATGGAGGGCGCGCCGGAACGGTTCAGCCCCAACGTGCTGCTGCGCCCGGTGGTCCAGGATGCGCTCTTCCCCACCGCCGCCTACGTCGCCGGCCCCTCCGAAATCGCCTATTTCGCCCAGGTCGGCCCCCTCTACGCCTTGATCGACCGGCCCATGCCCGTCATCTGGCCCCGCAACAGCTTCACCCTGCTCGATCCCGAAACGGCCGCGGAACTGGAGCGCCTGGGGATCGATCCTGGGGACTGCCTGGCTGGAGGGGAGCGCATGCGGGAAAAAACACCGCCATCATCCCAGGAACTGGAGAGGCTGGACGAACTCGAGCGGAGACTCGATCGCGACCTCCGGAAGGTCCGTGCCGAGATCGGCGCCGTCGAGGCGGGACTCGAGCGCGCGGCGGAGAACGCCCGCCGCAGGATCCTTCACAACATGGGCCGGGTGCGAGCGCGCACCCTGAGGCTCTCGCCCGTGGCCCAGGCCGTCGACCGGCTGCTCCCGCGCTGCCTCCCGGAAGGGAAACTGCAGGAACGGGGGCCGGGGATCCTCCTCCCCCTGGCCCGCTACGGGAGTCCGTTCCTCGAACGGCTCCGGCGGGAGACGAGGCCGGAAAATTTCGCCCACCGGGTACTCTACCTGCAGGAGGAGGCCCGGGACTAGTCCCGGGTCTGCCGGCCCGAAATCAGGATTTCGATCTTGGCGCCTTCGCGCAGCTGCTGGATCAGCTTCTCCAGTTCGGCCTGCTCCTTCTGGCTGCGCAGCATCTCCGTCAACTGCGGGGTGGCCTCCTCGAGCGTCGCCACCCCCTCGGCCTTCTTGTCGGTGACCTTGATGACGTGATAGCCGGAAGGGGTCTCGGCCAGACCGTATTCCCCCACGCCGAGCGCGAAGGCGACGTCGGCGTACTTGGAGTTCAGCACGCTCTTGGTGGCGTACCCCAGGTCCCCCCCCGTCGCCGCCGATTCGTCGGCCGAGTGCTCCCGCGCGAGTTTGGCGAAATCCTCCCCCTTCTTCGCCCGCGCCAGGAGGCCTTCGGCCCGCTGGCGGGCCAGGGTGTCCTGTTCAGGACTCCCCCCCGCCCGGATCAGGATATGGCTGGTCCTGACGATGTCGGGGTGGGCGAACTCGCTCGGGTGCGCCGTGTAGTACTTGGCCAGTTCCTCCTGGGTGACCGTCACCGACCCCGAGACCGCCGCCTCCATGTATTTGGCGATCGTAATCGTCTGCCGGAGGTTCTCCCTCAGCAGGTCGCGATCGAGCATCTGGCGGGCCAGGTCGTTGTTCATTTCCGCATCGCTCGCATAGTTCCTGGCGATCCGGTCCATCTCGGCCTGGACCTCGTCGTCGGTGGCTCCGATCCCTTCCGCCACGGCCTTCTGATAGAGCAGGCGCGAATTGAGGACCGAGGTGATGGCGGCGACCGTCAACTGGTCCCGGTAGTCCTCGCGCAGGTCCTTCCACTCCGGGCTTCCGATCCGGGCCAGTTCCCTGCGGATCAGCACCTCGAGCTCCCTTCCCGGGACCGGCTGGCCGTCGATGGTGGCCACCACGGCGGGGAAGATGGCGCCTGGAGCCACGGCCTGCGCGGCGGGAGCCTGGGCGGCGGAAAAAGATGGAAGACCGAGCCCCGCAAGCGCCAAGCCCGAAGCGAACACCACTTTTTTGATCAGAACGTTCACGATAAGACACCTCTCCTTGTACCGAAATGCGCCTTCCAGATTACACCATATCCCGCCGCCGTCCGAACAAAATCCATCCTCCCGCCCCCCGGCATCCCCGCCGGAGCGGAAAACTGCGGAGTTTACGGTTGCACTCCCCGGGCGGCGAAATTACACTAACCCGCATTCCGGGGGAACACCATGGGATTCAACTGGGTGGACGGGTTCATCGTCCTGGCGTACCTGCTGGGGATCACGCTGTTCGGCATCCATTTCCGCAAAAAGCAGCAGTCGATGCACACCTATTTTCTCGGCGGGAAGACGGCCCCCGCCTGGGTGCTGGCCCTCTCGATCGTGGGGACCGAGACCAGCACCCTGACCATCATCAGCACCCCCGGGATCGCCTTCGCCGGAAACCTGAGCTTTTTGCAGCTGATCCTGGGATACCTGGTGGGAAGGGTGTTCATCTCCCTCATCCTCATCCCCGCCTACTTCAAGGGGGAGATGTATACCGCCTACGAGCTGATGCAGCGCCGGTTCGGCCCCCGCGTCAAGCACGCCACCGCGAGCATGTTCCTCGTCACCCGCGCCCTGGCCGAAGGGGTGCGGGTCTTCGCCATCGCGATCGTCGTCGGGATCGTGCTCGGCTCCGGGGACATCTGGTCCATCCTGATCATTTCGGCCCTGACCCTGATCTACACCTTCCAGGGGGGGTTCACCGCCGTCATCTGGACCGACGTGGTGCAGCTCGGCATCTACCTCGGGTGCACCGCCATCACCTTCTTCGTCATCCTGGGGATGATACCCAACGGCTGGGAGGGGGTGCTGGCCGCCGCGGGGCCGAAGTTCGCCGTCTGGAATTTCTCCCCCGACATCCACATCCCCTATACCTTCTGGGCCGGCATCATCGGGGGCGCCTTCCTCACCACGGCCAGCCACGGGGTGGACCAGTTGATCGTGCAGCGCCTGCTGGCGGCCAGAAACGAGCGGGAGAGCAAGATCGCCCTGCTGTCGAGCGGCGTCATCGTCCTGTTTCAATTCACGCTCTTCCTCGTCATCGGCGTCATGCTCTACAGCTTCTACCACTACCACCCGGAACTGGCGGCCCCCGCCGCCCCCGACCGGATCTTCCCCACCTTCATCGTGAGCTATCTCCCGCACGGGGTCCGCGGCATCATGGTCGCGGCCATCCTGGCCGCCGCGATGTCGAACCTCAGCAGCGCCCTGAACGCGATGGCCTCAACCACCGTCGTCGATTTCGTGCGCCCCTTCTTCCGTAACGACCTGTCATCGGCGAGCCAGCTGCGGATATCGCGCTGGTTCACGGTTTTCTGGGGCGTCGCCCTGGCGGCGCTGGCCGTGCTCTCGCGCGGGGTCGGGTCGGTCCTCGAGGCGGGGCTGACGATCGCCTCGATCACCTACGGGAGCATGCTGGGGGTGTTCCTCCTGGGGGTGCTGACCCGGCGGGCCAACGAACGCGGCGCCATTGCGGGCATGGCGGTCGGGCTGCTGTCGATGCTCGGGGTCTGGGCCGCGAGCGACATCGCCTTCACCTGGTACGTGCTCGTCGGGACCGTGATCACCTTCGCCGTCGGGTACGCGGTGAGCCTCCTGTCCGCCCGCGCCCCGGAAGTGAAGGCCTAGCCGATCTCCACGGGGGTACCGGCCGGCACCCGATCGAACAGCTCCAGGATGTCGGCGTTACGCATCCGGATGCAGCCGTGGGAGCGGGGCTCCCCCATCGGTTCCGTGTCGGGCGTCCCGTGGATGTAGATATAGCGCTGCATGGTGTCCCGCTCCCCCAGCCGGTTGACCCCCGTTTCGCACCCCGAAAGCCAGAGGATCCGGCTCAACACCCAGTCGCGGCCGGGAAACCGTCCGGCCAGTTCCGGGGACCAGACCTCCCCCGTGGGGCGGCGGCTGACCAGCACGGCGCCGCGCGGGAGCCCGGCGCCGATTTTGGCCCGCACCACGTGGCGCCCGCGCGGCGTCCCCCCGCTCCCCTTGATTTCGCCCGCCCCCCGGGCGGCGGTCGACACCGGGTAGCTCCCAAGGGTCTCCCCGCCGTCCCCCAGCACTGTCAGGGTCTGCCGGGCTATGGAAATCTCGATCTTCATCCTTGCCCGTTATGGTTCCACGCAGCTGAAATTGGCGGCATCGTTGATGTCCCCGTTCCCCTTGTACCGGGCCACCCTGGGATAGGCGCACACGGGCCGGGTCCGGAAGACCTCTCCCCCGCCGCCCATGGCGCCCCCCCCGGACGCCTTGCGGTGGGAGTAGATGATGACCTCGGGCGCCTTCCCCCGTTCGACCCAGCTCTCGATCGCCGAAAAGGCGTCGAAATCCCCTTCGTTCATCACAAACCCGGGGCAACCGCCGGAACCGGGGACGGAGAAGAGGCGCACGGAATCCTGCGTCTGCCCGCGCCCGCCCATCGTCCGCTCCACGCTCTTATAATACTCGACGAACTGCCGCGGGGGGAGCGCCAGGCTGTTCCAGGAAGAGACCATGATCATCTTCCCCCCCGACTGCCTGAACGCCCTGAGGTCGGGACTGTCGTTGTCGACGTATTTCGAGGTCCTCTCGATCCCCAGGCGGGTGTCGCGGTCGACGTCGAAGGTGCGCCAGTCCCAATCGGGGTCCTGAAACACCATCCCCTTGAAGTAATTGAGATTGACCGAGAAAGGCTCCTTCTCGATCATGAACGCCCAGCCCAGTTCGCTCCCCGGCTCGAAGCCGCTGTAGATCGGGCTGCCGTCCTTGAATTTCGCCCCGGCGTAGATCTTCCGGGCCGTATCCACCTGGCCCGCGGTCAGGCAGGTGGCGGCGTCCGCCCCCCGGCACTGGAGGACGGCGGGGTCGAACCTGCATTTCGTCGGGTCGCCGATGAGGCCGTCGACCAGGCCGTCGTCGGCGTCGCAGGCTTCCAGGGCCGCCCGGTTGAGCACCTCGAGCTTCGCGACGGGGATGTAGCCCGGCCCGTCTACGCCGTCCTTGAGCGCCACCCAGCTGATGTAGAGCGATCCCGGCTGCAGGCGGGAGATGTGGAAGGCCGGGTCGCCGACGACGATGCCGTCGAAATCGTCCGGGTAGCGCTGCGCCTCCGCAAGCCCCTGGTTCCCCCCGTTGTGGCAGCTGTTCCAGAAGGAATACCGGACCGGCCGGCCGTAATAGCGCCGGGCCATCTCCTTGGTCACCACCGCCATCTCGTGCACCGCGCGGTAGCCCCAGTCGGCCCACTTTTCGGGATGCCCGATGGCCCACTGGAAGTCGGGGTCCACGTGCCCGGTGTCGGTCCCCCCGGCGACGTACCCCCGCTCCATGATCGCGGCCAGGCCCGAAGGGGAAAGAGAGCCGATGAAGCCGGGGTTGCCGGCTGCCAGGAATTTTCCGTTCCAGTTCTCCGCCGCGGGGAGCCAGACCTCGATTCCGATATGGGAATCGGCCGTCGGCGCCGAGTAGGCCTCGATGCGGCAGAAGGGGGCGTTGACCTTCCGGGGCGGGGCGTTCAGGAAGCCGGACTGCGCCGGCAGCTCGAACCCGGGGCTCCCGGCCCGCGCGGAGGTGATCGTGACGTTGGGGATCCTGACCGACGCGAGGCTTTCGCACGACTGCTGTGCGTCGGCCGGGCGGGCCGGAAAAATCAGGCCGGCCAGCATGACGGCCGACAGGAAACGGTGGAAATTCATGCGCGCTCCTCCTTATGCCAGGTCCAGCGGGGACGACTTGACGAAATGAATCAGGGTGGCGCCATTATACACCGCCGGCAGGGGATCCCCCACAAAGATATTGCTATTTGGCACGGGTTATTGTCTCATCCATAATTCGACCCCGCGGCACCCGCCGCCGCTTCGCTGCAAAGGAGAGATCGATGGCAGAGGAAAGGGCACAGTATACGAAGAAACAGGTTCTCTGGGGGCTGGTGGCCATCTTCGCCGTCTACGGCACGGTGGCCTATTCGGTGCAGACGCTGACCATCGCCCGGCCGAAGATCGCGGCCGACCTGGACGGGCTGTCGCTGTACGCCTGGTCCGTTTCGATCCCCGCGCTGGTCATGGCGCTGGTAACCGTCATCTTCGGCAAGCTTTCGGACATGTTCGGACGGCGCCTCATCCTCATGATCGCCCTGTCCGCCTCGCTCGCCGGGACCGTCCTCTCCGCCCTCAGCCCCACCTTCGTGTTCCTGATCGTGGCGAGCGCGATCGCGGCCGTGGGCGCCGGGGCGATGATGCCCCTGGTCTTCGCCGTGGTCGGCGATCTCTTCCCGCCCACGGAGCGGGCCAAGTGGGTCGGCCTCCTCAACATCCCGCTTGGGGTGTTCACCCTGACCGGCCCCGCCCTCGGCGGCTTCATCGTGGATACCCTGAACTGGCGCTACCTGTTCTGGCTGGCGGTCCCCCTGCTCGTCCTCTGCCTCGTCACCGTGCCCCTGGGGGTCCCTTCCATGGCCAACCGGGATAAGAGCCGCAAAATCGATTTCAAGGGCTGCTTCTGGATGGCCCTGGCGGCCTCGAGTTCCATCCTCGCCTTTTCCTACGCCGGCACCACCTTCCCCTGGCTCTCCACCCCGATCCTGGGCCTCCTCCTCCTCTCGGCCCTCTGCTGGGTCGTCTTCGTCAGGGTCGAAACCCGCGCCGGGGAGCCCATCCTCGATCCGATCGTGCTTCGGAACCGCTCCTTCAGCACCGTGGCGCTGGCCACCTTTTTCTCCTCCTTCGGAACGATGGGAATGATGATGTACTTCCCGATGTTCCTGCAGGGGGTCCAGGGGATCAGCACCTTCCACAGCGGTTTCATCACCACCCCCTACGGGGTCCTGACGGCCTTCATGGGGGTTCCCGCCGGCTACGCCATCGCCCGCACGGGGCGCTTCAAATGGATGTTCGTGGCCGGGTACGGCCTGCTGGTGGCCGCCATGTTCGCCCTGATCCTCTTCGGCGCCGGCACCCCCGTCGCATGGAGCGTGGCGGTGGCCGTGGTGGCGGGACTGGGTTACGGCGTCATCCCGACGATCAACACGGTGGTGGTGCAGAACGCGGTCCCGATGCGCCTGCTGGGGGTGGCGATGGGGGCCCTCTTCTTCTTCTTGAATATCGGGTCGGCCATCTCCCCCGCGATCCTGGGCTCTACGATGAACGTCGCCTACGCGCGGGCGCTCGAGCGCTCGCTGCCGGAGGAACTCTCACCGGCGGCGGACGCGCGGATCCTCGAGGCCGTCGACGACCCCCAGGCGCTGCTGTCGGGCCCCGCCCTCGCCAATCTCCGCACCGCGCTCGAGGCGAAGACCGGCGGGGACGGGCGGCTGTTCGACAGGACCCTCGCCGCGGTGCGCGGGTCGCTCGAGGCGGGGCTGCGGGCCGTCTTCTGGATCGGTGCGGCGATGATGCTCCTCGCCCTCCTCATCATCGCCACCATCCCCAGGAAAACCACGGGCGGGGAGGCGTAGCCCCCCCGCCCCTCATCGCTACCGGATGCTCTGCAGCTCCTCGCTCATCCCCTGCTCGTAGGTGCTCCACCCGGAGTTCATCCCGTAGGGGCAGCGGTGGAAAATGGCCTCGATGCGCCGGATCTGCCCCTTTTCCACCTTGAAGATCTCCGCCAGCTGCCAGGTCCAGTTGATGGGGAGGTGGTCGAAGAAACCGAAGGCGTAGACGTTGCCCCGCTCGCGGTCGACGGCGACGAAGCGCCGGTCGCGGATCCGGGTCACGATCCCCTTGAGCTGTCCCGACTCGAACTGCTTCTTGCACTCCCGGGTCGAGAGCATGCCGTTCTCGTAGCGCACGCAGTCGTCGGTGAAGGGGTAGTAGCCCTTGCCGTCGTTGCGTTGCAGGCCGGCGAAGTAATAGTTCCCGACCTCGACCAGCTCCTCGCGCGACATCCGCTCCGCCTCGGGAATGGTCTGGGTGAAGATCTCGTGCGGCGCCCCCATCTTTTCCACCGCTTCCGCCGTGGGGGGGAACTTGGAGGCCGGGGTGTCCCCGGTCAGGCTCTGTTCCGGCCGGATGACCAGCTGCTCGGCCTCGGTAATCAGCCCGTCGAGGATCTTCAGCCGGATGGCGACGGCGACCGTGGTGGGGGAGGCCGGCTTGGCCCCCGGTGCGGCCTTCGCCCCCGGGGCGGCGCCCCCTTCCCGGGCGGTCCCGATGAAGGCCACCTGCTGCGTCTCGACGTCGGGGATATAGAACTTGTAGGTCCCCTTCCCCGACATGCCGTACCAGAGCCCCTCGCCGCCGAGCGGCAGTTCCACGCCGTTCTCGGTGAAGCGGCAGTTCTTGTGGAAGAGGTCCGGGCTCGCCTTGTGGGCGATCATGGCGTCCAGGTACCGGTCGATGTAGTTTTCCAGGCAGGCGCGGTCGCACTCCGGCTTGACCGCCGGCTGGGCGAGCGCCACCGGGACGAAAACAAAGAAAAGGGCCGCAACACACCAACGCATTCGCATAAGATTCCTCCTTGTCAGGCAGTAAGTTTAAAACGGTTTCAGGGCTGTTTCGCGACCATCATACTCGAGATCGGGCCGAAAGCAACGAAAGACAGGGACGGCCCCAGCCTCCCCCGGAATCCATAACCGGAGCCGCAGGCGCGAAGTTACGGGAAGGGCCCGCTCAGGCTGCCCGCAGGACGAACTCCACCTTGATCGCCTCATAGGGGAATTCAATGCGTCCGCTGTCCGTGCGCCGAATCAGACCCGCCCCGATCAACGCGACGACGTCCCCGTGAACACCCTTGACATCCCGTTCGACCCGCCGCGCCGCTTCCCGTATGGACAGGGGACCTGCCCCGCAAAGCGCCTTGAGCAACTCCCAGCGCTTGGCCGTGAGCACTTTCCACAACAGTTCCGGCGAGGCAAAACTGATTCGGTCCGCCTTCTGTTGCCTGTTGCCCTTCCAGGCTGCGGAGAATTCAGCCATGGCGTCGCCCGGGAGCTTGACATCAAGAATAACCGTTTTCATGATTCCACCTCTCTATGTCGGCCCTGAAGTCCGCCAGAAGTTTTTCGGGATTCACGAATTTGTAATCCAATTCCCGCCCGCCCCAGTGCCGGTGGTCGCCCTTCCCACTCTCGTTGTCGTAGCGAAGCACGCAAATCTCGTCAACCACATAGGCCAGGCGATATCTGAAAACATGCCCGGAACCGGGCAAAGGCCTGACCAGATGCCAAAGGACCATCTCGGCAAACCTGTTTTCGGCGAGCACAATCCTGTTCCGGACCAACTCGACGGCCTTCATGTTGGAAATTATACCAACACGCCTTGTTTGTCGTCAATATTTCCAACACCGTTCTATCTGGCAAACTCCCTTATAATTGTCGATGCAACCCGGTGCGGGAGAGGATCCCTTTGAAAGGCGTACTTATGAAGTACCCGGTCAGGAACCTGGTCATGGCTTCCGGCCTTGCCGTCGTCGGCCTGGCCATCGCCGCCGCCGGAATCTATGTCGGGGAGACCGACGACGCGCCGGGCGCGGCGCTCATGGGCCTCCTGCTGATGATCGTCGCGCTGGTGTTCGGCGTGAAGATCGCGCGGCGCCGGAAATAACCCCGTCGGTCGAAGCACCGCAGGAGATCCTTGAATATCCCGGCCCGGTTCGATTAGAGTGGCGCGAAGTGTTCAGCCCCTTAGAGCACCGGGATACTTATGAAAAAACTGCTCCCTTTCCTTTTCATCGCCTCCCTTTCCTTCTCGACCGTTTCGGGGGAGGTGTCCGCGAACCTCCAAAAGATCAACGACGGCTGGCTCTTCTTCAAGGGAGACCCGGCCGGGGCGGAGGCCCCCGCGTTCGACGACTCCGGCTGGCGCCGGGTGGACCTCCCGCATGACTGGAGCGTCGAGGGGCCCTATTCCCCTGCGCTCGCGAGCGCCACGGGCTACCTCCCCGGCGGGGTCGGCTGGTACCGCAGAACCATCGACATTCCGGCCGAGCGGAAGGGACAGATGGTGTTTCTCCATTTCGAGGGGATCTACCGCAACGGGGAGATCTTCGTCAACGGCTCCTCCCTGGGGATGCGGCCGAGCGGCTACGTGCCCGTATACCACGATATCACCCCCTTCGTCACTCCCGGGGGCACCAACACGGTCGCCGTGCGCGTCGACCACTCCGAATCGGCCGACTCCCGCTGGTACACCGGCTCCGGCATCTACCGCGACGTCTGGCTCCGCTTCGCCGACCCGGTCCACATCGCCCCCTGGGGCGTCTACTGCACCACCCGCACTCTCGGCGGCGCTCAATCGGCCGTCACCGTGGAAACCACGCTCGAAAACTCCACCGGCCGCGCGCGCACCGTCACGGTCGTCCAGGAACTCGCCCGCCACGACCGGACCGTGGCCGCCCGGCACGGCTCCAAAGTCACCCTGCCCGCCGGGGGGAGCGAACGCCTCGTCCAGGAACTTGAAATCGCGCGCCCCCGCCCCTGGTCGGTGGAGGATCCCTACCTCTACCGCCTGCAGACCACGGTGAAGGAGGGGGAGCGCGTCGCCGACCGGGGCGTCACCCGCGTGGGCCTCCGCACCTTTGCCTTCGACCCCGACAAAGGTTTCTTCCTGAACGGGAAAAACATGAAGATCAAGGGGGTGTGCCTCCACCACGACGCCGGGACCCTGGGATCGGCCGTCCCCCGCGAAGTGTGGGCCCACCGCCTCGAAACCCTGAAAGCGCTCGGGTGCAACGCCATCCGGACCAGCCACAACCCCCACGCCCCCCTCCTGTACGACCTGTGCGACGAGATGGGCCTCCTCGTCATGGACGAAGCTTTCGACGAGTGGGAGTTCCCCAAGAAAAAATGGCTCGAAGGGTGGAACGTGGGCACCCCCGGGTTCGAGGGCCCCGCCTCATTTTTCGACGAGTGGGGGGAGCGGGACCTCGGCGACCTGGTCCTGCGCGACCGCAACCACCCCTCGGTCTTCATGTGGAGCATCGGAAACGAGGTCGACTACCCCAACGACCCCTACTCCCACCCCATCCTCGACCGGGAGGGGATCGGGCAGCAGCACGCCCCGGGCTATAAGCCCGCACAGCCCCACGCCGACCGGCTGGGGGCCATCGCCCGGCGCCTGGCGGCCGTGGTGCGGAAATGGGACCCTTCCCGGCCCGTCACCGCCGGGCTGGCGGGACCGGTGATGTCGAACGAGACGGAATACCCCGCGGCCCTCGACGTGGCCGGCTACAACTACAGCGAAAACCGTTACGCCGCGGACCACGCCCGCTATCCCGAGCGGGTGCTCTACGGGAGCGAGACCGGCCACTCGCTGGACGCCTGGAAGGCGGTGCGCGACCAGGCCTTCATCTTCGGCCAGTTCCTATGGACCGGGATCGATTACCTCGGGGAGGCGCACCGCTGGCCCTCGCGCGGCTTCACCTCCGGGCTGCTCGACCTGGCGGGCGACAAGAAGCCCCGCGCCTTCTTCCGGGAGAGCCTCTGGTCGGACCAGCCGATGATCTACTGCGGCACCTTCCCGAGGGGCGCCCGCTTTTCGGCCACCGACGCCCCCCCGGTCTGGAACTACCGGGAGGGGGACGAGGTCACCGTGATCTGCTATACCAATTGCGATTCGGCCCGCCTCCTCCTCGACGGGCGCGGACTCGGCCCGGAAAAGGCGCGCGACGACGACAACGGCTACCTCTCCTGGGACGTCGTGTGGCGCCCCGGGAAACTGGAGTCGGTGGGTTCCGTCGCCGGGCGCGAAAGGGCGCGCCACGCGCTCGAGACCACCGGCCCGCCCCGCGCCGTCCGGGCCGTTCCCCTCAACGGCCCCGTAGCGGCCGCGCGCGGCACCGCCCTGG
The DNA here is from genome assembly GCA_012729555.1 of Acidobacteriota bacterium. NCBI lineage: Bacteria > Pseudomonadati > Acidobacteriota > Acidobacteriota bacterium. The sequence goes on along the minus strand of JAAYCX010000063.1, from coordinate 12,825 downwards.
TAGCCCTCCGGATCGTCGACGACCAGGGAAGAACCGTCCTGGAAGCCGGCAACGAGATCACCTGCGCCCCCTCCGGCCCGGTCCGGCTGCTCGGGCTGGAAGCGTCCGACCCGACCGACATGGGCGACTACACCGACAACCGGCAGAAGGCGTTCCAGGGGAAGATGACGGCCTATCTCCAGGCCACGGGGACCAATGGGACCGCCCGGGTCCGCTTCACCTCCCCCGGGCTCGAGCCGGCGGAGATCACCCTCGAGCTGCGATGATCACGGAGCGGCAAAGTCCGCGGCTTCGAACCCTCTTCACGATGCCGCCCGGTCTTGACTACGACCGCCTTTTGCCCAAAGATTGGGGCGGGAGGGGCAATGGAAGTTACAGGCATGGTCATGATCGAGTCGATTCAGGAGCAAAAACGGGAGCTGCGCAGGAAGATGCGCGCGCTGCGTGCGGCCGTCCCGCCCGGCGAGCGGATGGAGGCCGGCCGCGGGATCATCGATACCCTCCTGTCGGGCCGCCCCCCCATCGCTGCGCCCGGCCCCGGGTCGGTCGTGGCGCTGTACGTGTCCGACGGCGGGGAGCCCGACTTCATCCCGTGCCTCCCCGAGTTCGCCCGGGCCGGAATCGTGTGCTGCTTTCCCGCCTTCCGCGAGGACCGGATGGGATTCTACACCGCGGCGGAGGTCTCCGATTTTGCGCTCGGCGCCTATGGCCTGTACGAGCCGACGCTCCTGTCCCCCCCGATCGCCGGCACGGACATCGACGTCATGCTCCTGCCGGGACTGGCGTTCGACCGCGCCGGGTCGCGCCTGGGGCGGGGCAAGGGGCATTACGACCACTTCCTTGCCGCGATCGATCCTCCGCGCCGTCCCCTGGCCATCGGCACCTGCCACGATTTCCAGGTCGTCGATCATGTGCCGGTCAACGAGGCGGACGTGAGGATGGACTTCGTGCTGACCCCGAGCGGCGTTCTGACGTCCGTCCCGCTTCCCTGAGCACGTAAAGCGCGTCCACGGTGACGAACGGGTTTCCCTTCCTCTTGTGGACGCCGCCCCAGTCGGCGTAGGTGCCGCGGCTCTCGATCCGCTCCGCCCTTTTGACATTGGTCCATTCGACCGGAAAGGTGCCGTCCTCGAGCCGCTTGCTCTCGAGCAGGTCGAGGGGGTCGCGGCAGCGCGGGTCGCGGATCCTCCCCAGTTCCGCCATCACGACGAGGGCTCCGAGCAGGTCGTAGAAGCGGATGGGGTAGTGGATCCTGTCGACGGGGCCGCCCCAGTCGGGCACGATCGGGGCGCCGTCCCGCCGGCGCCAGAGCAGCCGTTTCCCGAGAAGGAATTCCGCCGCGCGCCCGGCGGCCTCCGCCGCCCGCGCATCCCCCCGGGTGCGGGCCCAGAGCGCCAGTCCCCGGAGCGGGATCAGCGTCTCCTGCACCGAGGAGGTATGCGCCGCCGTGCGCTTGTCGCAATTCCATCCCCCGTCGGGCCACTGAAACCGGACCAGGCGGTCGACCAGCAGCGGCACCCGCTCCTCGTCCACGATGCCCAGGAGGAGCTGCGCCCAGATGGCGTTCCCCTCCATCGAGGCGCAGCGCCGCGGCCGCTCCGGCTGTTCGGGGAGGATCAGGCTGCAGGGCGGCTTCAGGAAAGCCGGCGCGAACATCCACTCCATCACCCGCCGCCTGAGCGGGAGCAGCCGTAGGTCCCCGGCCGGGTACCCGATTTCGGCCAGCGAGTAGAGGGTCCAGTGCGGCCCCTGCCACTTCCGGTAAGGGTTGAACCGCTCCATCTCGAGCGCCCGCAGAAGGCTGTGCGCCATATCGGACGATCCGATCGCCCGGCGCAGCCGCCGCATCCCCGGAGAACCTTCCGGGTCGCCGGCCAGCAGCCGCCGCGCCCGGTAGGCGACCACCGGGTTTTTGTCGCCGCAGAGCGAATCCTCCAGAGTCATGAAACCTCCCCCTCGCGACCGCCCCATTTCCATTCAATCAGCGCATCTTCCCGGCCGATTTCCCTGAAGCCGAGCTTCCTCAATAACCCGATCGATTTCCCGTTGTCCTCGCCGCAGCGGGCCGTGATCCACCGGACACCCGGCCGGCCTTCGGCCCACCCCATGAGGGCGCGTGCCGCTTCCTCGCAGTACCCCTGACCCCTTTTGCCCGGGACAATGCCGAACCCGATTTCGATCGAACCCTTCTCGTCCGGCTCGCCGATAAACCCCAGGCTCCCGACGATTTCCCGAGTCCGTCGGTCGAGGATCAACCAGCCGTTGAATCCCGTGACCCCGTGATCCCTGATCAGTCGCCGGAAATGCGGCAAGGCTTCGACCAGATCCGGTTCCGGCCATTCCTCGTCGGCACCGATGCCCAACGCGGTCAGCCGTTCCCGGTCCCGCTCCATCGCGGCCTGAATGATTTCCTCGCTAAAAGGAATAATCCTCAGACGTCCGGTATCCATTTCCACAATATCCCCTCTTCCGCGCCCGGCTATCGTCCGGAGCCCGAGACCCCGACAATTTCCTCCACCCGGAACGCCACCATCTTCCGGATCAGGCTCAGGGGCATCGGTTGGTCGATGGCAAAGCGCACCGAGCCCTTGGCTCGAGGATACGGGGACAACTCCCGCTCGAATTCCCGGATCGCCGAGGGCGTGGGATAGAACCCGATATGCTCCTTGAACGCGGCAAAGTGCACGAGGTTCCCCTTCAGGACGAAGGTCGGGATCCCGTATCGGATCGCTTCCTCGGCATCCGGGGCGGCCTCCCGAATCGTGGCGCGTATCTGCCGCAGCGCCTCCCGCACCTCGGGCGGAAAGCCGGCAATGTACTCGTCGATGCTCCCGGCGGCACCCCGGCTGCGTTTCATGGATGGTCTTCTCCCGATACGGAGGCGCCATCCATACCCCGGTCCCGGACCTCCCCCGCCGGTGCGCCCCCCGTTCGACCTTGGCGGCGAAGTGTCTTCCGCGCCGTGACGGGCACAGCCGATCGACCTTCAGTAGATGCAGGCATCGAGTAGCGCCAGGACTTCACCCAGAAGCTCGTCCGATGCCTTTCCGATGAGCTTCACCTGACGCGCACGATAATCGATGGACTTGACCTGCTCCACCATCACGAATCCTTTGACATCGGGGTTACGGATGATCGCCACATGAAAAGGGTAACCACGGTCGGTCGTGGTGAGCGGACATACGATGGCCAGACCCGTCCGTTCGTTGAACAGGGTATTGCTCACCACCAGGGCGGGACGACGTCCCTTCTGTTCATGCCCCGCCTGGGGATCGAACGTGACGGCGATGAAATCGCCCTTCTGGGGGATATGGGCCTTCACTTACCAGACCTCTCCGCCTGCAGGGCTGCCCCAATCCAGTTCTTCGGCCCTGTAGTCCTCGGGTATGCGTGACACGAGCTCTTCCAGATTGAGTCTTCCCCGAACCCGTCTTGCCGGAGCGATGACAATCAGGCCGTCCCGGACGGTGACTTCGACGCTTTCGCCCGGGGAAAGCCGGGCGTCTTCAAGCACCTGCCTGGACAGACGCAATCCATGACTATTTCCCCACTTCTGGATTTTAGTGACCATGACCCGCCCCCATGTATATCCATAGTATATCCCTCAGGCGCAGGGTGCGTCAAGGCGCCAGCGCGACGATCAGCGATATGCGAACGACAGGTCTCCTCATGGACGTCTCCCTAACTTGCCCTACCGCAATCCTTTACGCGCGGGCTGGGTCTGCCATAGCTTACGATGGCCACGTCCAGGCCGGCATCCTCGTAGAGATTCAGGGCACGATCGATGGCGCCGAGGATCCAATCGGTTTCGTTCCCGAACGCCCCCCCGCCCAGATGGGTCAGAAAGACCCTGCTGTCGCCATTTCTCTCCGCATTGCAGACCGCGGCACAGAGGGTCGCCTCATAGGCCGCCTCCAGTACGAGCCGCGCAAAGTCCTCCCAGAGTTCCGGCGCATGCCGCGCATAGGCCACCGGCAAGGCGGAACAGTAGGCTTGCGTGACCAGGTGCCGGCAGTCGTTCTGGGTTACCTGGGTGTTCCACTGAATGCCGATCCGGAGCCTTTGGCGTATCCTGTCCCTCTCCCCCTCGCCGGACGCCCGCAGCTTTCCCGCAATCTCGACCAATCCGTCGTGCGACGCCATGGCGTAGCCGTTGACCATCTCGAGTAGTCGATTCCCGGAATTCCCGAGCGCCGCCGCGACACCCGCAAGGCAATCGATCTGGTTGTCCGCGGACTGGCCCACCTGTCCGTCGACCGGGACAAAATAGTTTCGATAGATGGTACCGGCGCCCGCCGCGATGGCGCATGCCGGCCCCTGGGTGCGGTCCTGCTCGTAGATCCCGACCCCCTGCTCCGGCGTCACTCCCGGAGCCACCATCTCCAGGAGGTTGAACTGGGAGGCGACCTGAAACAGCGCTCCCGCATTGGCTTCGTCCACATGCAGATGCCGGACATCGGCAACGACCTCCCGCACCGACGATCGCCCCGATCCGCGGCCACCCGACCGGGCCCGTTCCCGCAACTCCGCCAGGGAAGGGGTTTCGAGTTCACCGCAAACCCATGCCCTCCCGTTCACGTGCGATTTCAGGGTATTACCGTCAACGGACAGATTGGTCCGGACCTGCCGCGGGGATTGCTCGGAAAAGCCGGTGAGTGTTTCAAACCAGGTCATGCATACCCCCGTCACGCCACAACATTCCCGCGAGCGGTACCAGATAAAAAAGCAATCAAACGCGCGGACAACCCTTCAACTGCCAACGATTCCCCCCCCCGGGGGAGCCCCCTTCGGGGAAGCGGCAGCGGCTCTCCTGACGGCCTGGATCAGGTCCCCGGCCGGTCCGCTTTTCGTCAGGTAACTCGCCGCACCGGCGTCGCGCATGGCCTGAGCCTTTTCACTCTCCTCGAACATGGACAGTCCGATAATGTGGATCTCCGAATACTTGTTGTGAATGATGCGCGTCGCCTCCACGCCGTTCAGTTTCGGCATGTTCATATCCATGAGAATCACATCCGGCAGCAATTTGGAAGCAAGGCTGACGGCCTCGTGCCCATCCGCCGCCTGGCCCACGACTTCGATATCCGGCTCGTCGTTCAGCAGGTTTTGAATTCCCTGTCGCACGACGGCGTGGTCATCGACCAGCAATACGCGGATCCTTTTGCCGGGAACGTGTGGGTGCAGGAAATTGTGAGCACCCTCCTTCGGCAATTCCGCGAATGGGTCCGATTGCGGCCCGACGCTGGTGATCGGCATGGAAATGACCAATCGGCTGCCCCGGCCGGGGGCGCTGTCGATTTCCAGCTTCCCCCCGAAAAGTTCCAGTCGCTCACGGATGCTGAACAGCCCGAATCCCCTCCCCCCTTCGCCTGCCGGGGGCAGTGCATTCGGATCGAAGCCAACGCCCTGATCGGACACGATCACCTGCAGGGATTCCTCGATCCGACTTAGCCTGACGCAGGCCGAATGGGTGCCGGCGTGTTTTGCTATATTGAACAACAATTCCCGAACCGCTTCAAAAAGCAGGATGGTAAGGTCGTCCGGCAGAGACCCGACCGGTTCGGTCTTCAGATCCACGAAGAGCCCTTGCGTATCGGCCATGCGCCTGCCCAGCCATTCAAGGCCGGCATTCAGCCCCGCATCGTGGAGGATCGGGGGGCTCAGTTCCGCCGTCAGGGACCGGGAGGATTTGATGGATTCATCGATCAGAGCTTCGATTTCCCCGGCAGCCGGTTTCGCCGCATTCTCCACGCTCCTGCCAAGCACCGACAGGCGAAACTTGGCCCCGACAAGCAATTGCTGGAGGTGGTCATGCAGGAAACTTGCCAGGCGCCTCCGCTCCCGCTGCTCCGAAATCGTCAGTTCACCCGCCAGGGCACGGAGTTGATCCGCCCGCTGGACAAGTTCCACGGTGCGCTCCTTCACCTTGCGCTCCAGGGTGGCGTTTGCCTCCAGTAACGCCTCCTCGGCCCGCTTGCGGTCGGAAATATTTGTAAACGTGATGATGATTTCGGCCACACTGCCGTCATCCGCCATGCGGGGCAAGCCGTTGGCCAGAGCCCAGACCAGGTCCTCCGGATTGCCGCGCTGTATGCCGAGAACCAGGCCTTCGAGGGGCGCCTGCCCCGCCAATACCCGTGCGGCGGGATACTCTTCGACCGGCATGACCGATCCATCCTCGCGCAAAAATCTCCACGCCGGATCCTCCAGCTCCTTTCCGATCGCTTCCGTCTCCGAAACCCCGAGCAATCTCCGGGCCTCGGGATTGCTGCGCGCCAGGCGGCCGTCCGGCCCATGAATCACGATTCCGACAGGCGCATTCTGCACCAGCGCCGTCAACCGCTGTTCGCTCTCCCGAAGCGTCGTCTCGATCTGTTTGCGTACGGTGATATCCTGCGCGAAAACCGCGATATCGTCTCCCATCGCAACCACGGCCGTTCGGAACCACGTCAGGGCGGGGATGCTGTCGCCCTGGTAAGGTGCTTCCAGAATGCCGGCTTCACCCGTTTCCGCCACCCGTTGAAAGATTTCGTGGAAGGGCGAATGGCGGTGCCCGGGTAGAATTTCAGACAGCCTCCGCCCCACTACCTCATTGGGGTCGGTGCCGTTCAGGCGCGCGATTGCCGCATTCTCATAGATCCACTGGAAATCGATGATGTGCCCCTGCTCGTCGCGTACCGGCCGGAGAATCGTAAATCCGTCCGGTGAAAGCTCCTGCGCAATCCGAAAGCGCTCCTCGCTCTGCCGCAGCGCCTCCTCGGCCAGTTTGCGCCTGCTGATGTCCTGGAAATAGACGGCCAGGCCTTCTTCGCCGGGATAGCAGTGGCATTCCAGCCACTGGTTCAGAGGTTCGGGGTAGAACTCCTCGAAGTGGACGGGCTGACCGGTCGTGACGGCCTGGTGGTATCCCTCGTAGAACTTCGTACCTTTGGCATGGGGAAAGAGATCCCATACGCAGCCGCCGATCAGGTCCTCGCGGCGCATGCCTATCATCCTGGCGCCGGTCTCGCTCACGTACGTGTAGCGCCAATCGCCGTCCAGTACCAACAATCCATCGGTGATGCTTTCGAGGACTGTCTCAAGCCTCCGGCGCTCCTTGTGAACGGCATCCTCGGCCCGCTTCCGGTCGGCGATCTCAGCCAGGCGTAGTCGGGCTTCCAGTTCGGCAATTTTCCGCTGCAGATCACCGTATGTCGGTTTCCCGGGCATGCGCTTCCCCTGGAACGAGTCAGATTCGGTTACGGCCAGATGAGCATTCCTGAAAAGAGACGGTAACGACCTTGTCTGCACTCCATTATCCCGGATTATTCGCCGCCTGCAAGGAGATTGACGGCACCCGGTGTCTGACTCGGCGATACAGGAAACCGATAAAGCGTGGCGGGATCCCAGGCTTCCTTCGTTGGGAGCCGGGGGATGTCAGAGGCCGTAGGGAAGCTTGGAGGCCATCATCCGCTTCCGGTCAATCCGGCGCCCGTCGACAATGAACGTGCCGTCACCGACGGCATGAATGCCGCGCTTTTCCCTGCGCTCGCTATCGATGCAGGCGGCAACCCCCTTCAACACGACTATGTTATGCCCCGTAACGAAGTCGACGACCTTGCACTCGATATTGGCCATGCATTCCCTTATCAGGGGGGCCGCCACCAATTTCGCATGCACGGGAGTGAGTTTGAACCTGGCGAATTTGTCGGTGTCCGCCCCGGAACAGGTCCCGATACCCACAACCTTGTCGAGCATGTCGACCGCGGGAATCGCGATGACGCACTCCTTGTTCTTTCGCAGGGCCGCGAACGAGTAATTCCATTCGCCCGTCGTGATGGCAAACATGGGAGTGAAATCCATCACCATGGTCCAAGAGATGGTCATGATGTTGTTCCTCTTCCCGTCATGAGTCGTCACGAGCACTACGGGTCCCGACTCCATCAAGGTAAAGGCCCTGCCCAATTCCAGCTGACGCATGATCGTATCTCCCTGTTCTCCCCAACCCGACGGTCCCGACAGGCTCACCCGGTACCGTCAAGGCGTGCGACGCCGCCCATCACCGCGCCATCAGCGCGAACACCCCCCAGCCCAGGTATTCGCGCGTATAGGTGGCGAACCGCTCCGGTTCCGAGGCCAGTTGGGCCCGAACCTCCCCGGCGAACTCGTCGTCGGGATTGGCTTCGAGCCATCGGCGCATGGTGAGCCACTTGGCCGCCTCGTACCTGTCCCACTCCTCCCGGTCGGCCAGGACCATTTCCACGACGTCATAGCCCAAGCGCCCGAAAGAAGCGAGCAGTTCAGCAAGCCGGAGATACTCGGAAATCGAGCCGGCAAGACACCCCTTTGCGACCTCTTCCGTCGGCGGCAGCCGCCTCCAGTAGGGTTCGCCGACGAGGAGGATGCCGCCGGGGCGGAGGCTCCGCGCCAAAAGATCGATGGTGCCGGCCACTCCCCCGCCGATCCACGTGGCGCCGAGGCAGGCGGCCACATCGGTCTTCTCGCCGGAGACGTAGCCGGCGGCATCGCCATGGACGAACCTGACCCGGTCGGCGACACCGAGCTCCTCGGCGCGCTCCCGCGCCTGCTCCGTGAAAAGCCGGCTCATGTCGATGCCGGTGCCGACGACGCGGTAATCGCGCGCCCAGGTGCACAGCATCTCCCCCGAGCCGCTGCCGAGGTCCAGCACGCTGGTTCCCGCTTCCAGCCGCAGCGCCGCGCCCAGAGTCGCGAGCTTTTCGGCCGTAAACGGGTTATGGATCCGGTGGGCGCTTTCGGTGATGGTGAAGATCCGCGGTATATCCACTGTATGAAATCTCCTCAAGGGTGAAAAAAAATTCGTCCGCCGGTGGCGGCCCTCCGGCCGTATGCCGAACGATCGCCTCGGTGCGTTTCTCCCGGTCCCCGCGCGGGAACTCGTGCCCGGTTCCCTCGAGCGTCACGCCTGAAATGCGCCGGCTCGCAACATGGGTCGGGAAACCTGCGCCACGTCATTCCGTCCCTTTCTGCTGGGCCGCCTTGAGAGTCTCGACCTCCGTTTTGAGGGCCGCAATCTGCGCTTGCGCCGCGCTGGCGACGCTGAGCGCGATGATTCCAAAGATAAATCCGAGGACGTCCATTTTCGAGCTCCTATCTTGTCAGCCGACACTCGAGGTTCTTGGATGCTTTTTGTGACAATTTTGCCATGCCTTTCGATCACCTATGGGCATCCCGTGCACGACAGCTTCAAACCCTTGATCAATTCCCTTGCCGTTTCCACCTGATCGGTCCGCACCATAAGCTTTGGTGTGGCAAACGATATCTGGGCATTTTCGCCCTCGATGAAGAAGTTGATTTCCTTACTATCCAAAATCAATTTTAGGATCGCTACATCTCCAGGGCTTGGATTTACAAGAACTTCTGCGTAATCAGAGAGCTCGGGCCTCGGTGGCTTCGGATCGGGCGGCAACTCTTCAATCAGCCCCACCCTGCATTCTGGACATTCATTGATGCCATCCACAAACTCTGATTTGCATTTCGGGCAGAACATAGATTTTTGCTCCTTTTCCTGATACCCATGGTTACAGCTGATCCATTGAAGCGCTCTTTGCCCATTCGGCCCCAGCCGATAGTCGGTCGGGGGAAGCAGCATCGGTACGCTCCCGAGATCCAGTTATTCCAGCTATTTTACGAGAATATCAACACGATTTGAAATAGCTCTTGTTAGTGGTTTGTCAGACTCATTTTTGTAGGCAATCGAAGGCAGCAAGCCGTCTAGGACCGTGTCGTCGAGTCGAACGGGAAGGACATATTCCTGTCTTTCTATCATGGCCCGGGCAAGGACAGCCTTTAGCTCGTGACGAGTCCACACCCTGTCTTAGTAAGCGGCGGAGACGAACACGACTGCATATCTCGCCCACCGCATGTAGACATTCACGAGGTGCTCTTGAAGATCCTTCCCCCATAGAGCCGCTCGTTCAAACTCATCGTAGAACACCCTGACCCCGCGTCCTTGCAGCGAACGGGCGATGGCATCGACGCTTTCGCGGTCCGGCCCCCCAAGTGAAAGCGCGACGTCGTAATGGAAGGAATTGCTGTTATCCATGATGTTGCTCTCGTCGGCATAACGCCTCGATTAGCTGCGGCGCGTTTTTTGCGCCGCCTGCTTGAGCGAGTAGCGCGCCGGGTTGCCCATCAGCAGCTAGGATTCGCGGCAAAACCGCGGTGAAAACACACTCGCCCATCTGTAGACTCGATTCCTACCCGGACAACGCTGTCCGCGCACAAGGAGCAGGCCGGAGGTTCGGCGAACTCCCACGCTTCCACCCTCCCCGTACTCATCGAGTCAGGCCACCATGAGAAGTCGCGGAACAGTTCGCTAGGACGATTGCCAATCGGTCCGGGAACGATGCGCGCCTTCTGGGAAATCAATAATGCGCGAACTGCGTCGGGATTCCCGGTACTATAGCATCCCCAAGTCCGGATACTGTCGATCTTGTGTACCTCACGAATCTTCGTGGCATCAGTCGGCAGAATGTCCGGTATCCATCCGCTGGGGTCAGCGGCCCTCGCGACATTGGCATCAGGGAATTGACTCTCATACAACTCGGAAAATGGACCTACACAAGCGCTACTTAGAACGATGGTGGCAAGCGCCACGACCCTCTTCATCCTAGATGAATTCATCGCTTCACTCATTTCCGCCGAACGGAGCGGCGGATCAGCGGCAAATCCGGAGGCAAGCTTGCTTGCCGGAGGATTGGTCCGCTGAATCCGCATGATGGCCGGCGCCCAGCGCCGGGCAGCATGCGGATGATATCCGCCGCTCCGATGGCGCGGCGCGTAGCGTCCGCGCCATTGTTCCGCTGAGCTGCGGCGCGCTTTTTGCGCCGGCAGCTGAATGCCATAGTTAGGCATTCATTCCCAATAACTGTGTTTTCGAGGCATGAAATAGTTTTCGTAGATGCCTTTGGGACCTCGCAGCTTCAATCCCTCTTTTGTTACGGTTCCAATGTACTTCCCGGGCTCAAAACCCGAAGCAGAATCCTCAGGTATCAAAAATACGATATTTGTACCTTTAACCAAGATGTTAACTACCTCCGGAAATCCCGGCGCTCCTTCGGAAGCTTGCACAATGGCCGAATATCCTCTGGGATTGGGGACAACGTGAATCTCCGCGCCGGACATGTCACCTGACTTATCGCTGAGACGGAAAGTGCTGAATATTCCCGTCATATTACTCTCTTGTGCCAAAGACACTTTTTCCCCAAGAACTCTTATGGCTGTCTCGTTGTCCGGTGCTACGTCCAGCACTGCTAACAAATACTCTGCGGCCGCTTCGTCATCCCCCCTGGAGGCATAGGCTCCTGCGATTCCCGCAACGACGTTATGCAAGAGCGGATATCGATCAGCGTGGCGCAGCGTGAGCGTCGCCGCCTCGTCCAAGCGGTTATTTGATAGCAGGTAGCCCAAGAGAGACTCGAATGCGAGGTACGGTGTGGCACGCTCCATTCCGAATTGTTCGCCACTGCTCCTATACAGTTCGTCGATTTCCGTCAAGACTTCCTCGGCGGGCAAATCGCTAAAGGTAGTCTCTGGAGCTACTCTCCAGTTCGAAAAGATCCATTGAAGGCCTTTGTATATGCCGGGAAGGGCGACGGTGCCATGCTCTTCTCGCACGAGCGGATTGTAGCCCCACCGAAGTCCATCTGGTGCCCCCATCTCCAATATCCCAACGGTTTCGCGCAATCCGTCGAGCGCGGGGTCCTCGTCGCTCGACGTTACAAAATAGAGCGAGGCGTTCATGTCCTGATCGCGATCTAGGAACGCCTCGACTTCCGACACCAACTCTTGATCATTCCAATTAAGGCTCGGATCGATCAAGAGATAGCTATCGAAGGATCCGGGACGATTAACGAACGTGTACATCGCAAACAGGCCGCCCAACGAATGCCCTATCAGCACACTGTATCCGGTCGTACGATAATCCTTGTCTATCCGAGGCTTTAGCTCTTCAACGATGAATTGCAGGAACTGGCCTGCGCCTCCTTGCGACAAAAAGGAACCAGCCAGCGTCTCCGAGGGCGGCGTCAGGTCGCGCATGCGATTCGTAGTGCCAATCGCCACCACCAGCAGTGGCGGTATCGCATCGTTAGGGAATCCTCCCAGAAAACGGGTCGTGCCGATTGTGTGATGAAGATGGCTTTCACCGTCTAGCACGTAAAGAACCCCCGTAGCTTTCTGTTCCTTCGCCATAGGACTGTGGCATGCCCACATAGATTTGCCGGGCCTCGTTCAGGATTCGTGACTCAAGGGCAAAACTCTCGCCTGTCACGATGGGCGGCAGTGCCTCCTGTCCGGCAACTGGTACGGCAATGAGCATGCATGTAAGCAGGAGTTTGCTGGAGAGCTGCATATCTATCCTCACACCAGTGGGCCGCCCGAGACCGCCGTCTTTCGGGCACGCAAGCGGCCACCGCGACAGTCCGTCCGCGCCGTATAACGGAGCGGCGGATCAGCGGCAAATCCGGAGGCAAGCTTGCTTGCCGGAGGATTTGTCCGCTGAATCCGCATGATGGCCGGCGCCCAGCGCCGGGCAGCATGCGGATGATATCCGCCGCTCCGATGGCGCGGCGCGTAGCGTCCGCGCCATCGTATCGCTAAGCTGCGGCGCGTGCTTTTCGCGCCGTCAGCTTAAGCGGGTAGTTAGCCCGCATTATTCATGAAGCTCCTGCTGCGTCGGTGCAATCGGGCATGTCTACTGCGTTACGCTTGGTCGGATTCCTCGACGTACCGTCCAGTACGCCTGCGGAATCCTCCCGGCTCGCGCCTTGTATCCACGCCCACCTGCGCCGCCTCGCGACGTACCCT
>JAAYCX010000062.1 GCA_012729555.1 Acidobacteriota bacterium | reverse complement strand
GGGCCTGCGGCTCCTGCACCGTCATCATCGACGGCCGGGCGGTGCTCTCCTGCACGACGCTGGCGGTGGAATGCGAGGGGAAGAAGATCGAGACCGTGGAGGGGATCGCGGCCGACCCGAAGTACAAACCGCTGCTGGACAGCTACTGCAAGTGGGACGCGATGCAGTGCGGCTACTGCACCCCCGGTTTCGTGGTCTCGGCCAAGAACCTGCTCGACAGGAATCCCAGGCCGACGGCGGAGGAGTGCCGGCAGGCGCTGGCGGGGAACATCTGCTGCTGCGGCACCTACCCGCGCCACCCGACAGCCATCATGGAAGCGGCGGGCGTCATGAAAGGAGATGCATAACATGGCCGATCTTGCAGGAATCAACGGACAGAGGGAACATTTCCGGGTGGTCGGCAAGCCGAACCTCCCAGGCGTGTTGTCCTGGTCGCAGGTGACGGGCGTGGCCAAATTCGGCGTCGACTACGTCGTCCCCGACATGCTCGAGGCCAAGTTCCTCCGCAGCCCATACGGCAACGCCCGCATCAAGAAGCTCGATACCGCCAAGGCCAAGGCGATCCCCGGCGTCGTCGACATCGTCACCTGGGAAGACGAGGATATGAAGAACCTGGGCGGCGGCGGCATGGGCGGATTCGGTGGGGGCGGTGCACGCCCCGGTTTCCTCGGAAACCTTGCCGACCAGGAGGGGATGGAAGTCGGGGTGATCGTGGTGGCCGAAAACGCCGACCTCTGCGACGAGGCCCTCCGGGCGCTCGAGATCGAATGGGAAGTCCTGCCGCACGTCGTGGATCTGCGCGAGGGGCGCAAGCCCGACGCGCCCGTCATCCGGCCGGCGACCCCCGCCCCCAAGGGGGGGATGGGGGGCTTCGGGATGGGCGGGGGAGGGAACAACCCCCCCAAGAAGGGGAACGTCTCCTTCTCCAACATGCTCGACGGCGACATCGAAAAGGGCTTCCGGGAAGCGGACCACATCATCGAATATGACGTGAACACCGCCGCGTTCGCCGGCCATATGCCCAACCCCCTGGGCACCGTCGCCTGGTGGTTTGACGACCCCCTGCACGGCGAGGGAAAGAGCCTGCGGGTCGAAGGGGTCCCGTGGGGCCACGACCAGGTCGCGGGGATGAACCGCGTCGCCTCGGAAAAGGTCTTCCAGGAATGCATGTTCGTCGGGGGGCGCTACTGCGACTGGGGGATCCGCAAATCGCAGCAGATCACGCCCATGCTGGCCCGCCGGGCCGGCCGCCCGGTGCGCTGCATCAACGGCCGCCACGACATGTACGACTTCAACCTGAACGAGCGTTACGTCCACATGAAGGTGGGGTACAAGAGCAACGGCCTGATCACGGCCATCGACGACTTTTCGATCGCCGACGGCGGGGTCCAGGGGAGTTCCAACTTCGGCAATACCATGGACCAGACCTACGGCCCCTACTTCACCACCCGCTGCGAGAACGTCAAGCAGAACATGGAGGTGGTCGACAGCAACCGCGGCAAGATGTATGTCAGCGGCCAGCACAACCCCATGAGCTGGGATTCGCTCATGGTGGGGCTCTACCTGATCGCCGAAAAGCTGGGGAAGGACCCGATCGAGATCGCCACCCTGAACCTGCACGGGCCGACCTCCCAGACGGACCCCGACCCGGTCCCCAGTTACGAAGCGTGCGTCGCGGCGGTAAAGAAGCTGATGAACTGGCAGTGGCACCCCACGGGGGCCAAGAAACTCCCCGACGGGCGGCTGCACGGGGCGAGCTTCCGTTACAACCAGTGTCCGCGCCATTCCGTTTCGGGCTACAACCCCAAGATCGAGCTCCGGGGCGGCGTCATCCATCTCGCCTCCAAGGGGCCCATCATCGGTCACTACGGGCTGGAAGCCAACGCGATGGTCATCGCCGAGGAGCTGGGGCTCGAGTTCAAGGACATCAAGATCGACCTGGATCACCATGAAATCTACCGCCCCTTCGGGGGGGGGAGCGACGGGTCGACGGCCTCGTCCTGGGCGATCAAGGAGTGTGCCAACAAACTGAAGAAGATGATCCTGGAAGCGGCGGTCGAGGAAGCGGACAATCCTCCCGATACGGGCGGGTTCGGGGGCTTCGGCGGGTTCGGCCGCAAGCAGGCGCCCAACCCCTTCAAGGGGCTGAAGCCCGAAGAGCTGGACATGCAGGACGGCAAGGTCATCGTCAAGGCCGACCCCACCAAGGGGCTGCCGCTCG
>JAAYCX010000061.1 GCA_012729555.1 Acidobacteriota bacterium | reverse complement strand
GGTCAGGAGCGGGATGTTGAAGGCGTCGCAGAAGCGGATGAAGCGGGCGATCTTGTCGGAGGCGTCGATGTCGAGCACCCCGGCCAGCACCAGCGCCTGGTTGCCGATGATGCCGACGGTCTCCCCGCCGATGCGGCTGAAGCCGGTGATGGCGTTCGGGGCGAACTGCTTCTGCACCTCGAAAAATTCCGAATCGTCGACCAGGGCGCGCACGATGTCGCGGACGTCGAACGGGATCTTGGAATCGCCCGGGATCAGGGTCTCGATCTTGTAGGTCGGCCGGGGCTCCTTCTTTTCGACCTGCGCCGCTTTCCGGCGGTTGCTGTCGGGGAGGTAGCTGACGAGCTTGCGGATCTGTTCGAAGCATTCGTGCTCGCTGCGGGCGAAGAAGTGGGCGTTCCCCGCGGTCTCGACCTGCACCCGGGCGCCGCCGAGTTCCTCCATGGAGATCTCCTCCCCGAGCACCGTCTTGACGACCTCCGGCCCGGTGATGAACATCTTGGAGATCTTGTCGACGACGAAGACGAAGTCGGTCAGGGCGGGGGAGTAGACGGCGCCGCCGGCGCAGGGGCCGAGGATGACCGAGATCTGGGGCACGATGCCCGACGCCAGCGTGTTGCGGTAGAAGATCTCGCCGTAACCGGCCAGGGAATTGACCCCCTCCTGGATGCGGGCGCCGCCCGAATCGTTGATGCCGATGATGGGAACCCCCATCTTCATGGCGTGATCCATCACCTTGGTGATCTTGCGCGCGTGCATGAACCCGAGCGAGCCCCCGGCGACGGTGAAGTCCTGGGCATAGATGCAGACCGGGCGTCCCCCGATGGTGCCCGAACCGGTGATGACGCCGTCGGCCGCGAGTTCCTTTTCGTTCATGCCGAAATCCTGGCAGTTGTGTTCCACGAAAAGGTCGTACTCGTGGAAGGAGCCGTCATCGAGGAGGGCGGCGATGCGCTCGCGCGCCGTCATCTTCCCCCCGGCCTTCTGCTTGATGATCGCCTGGTCCCCCCCTCCCTTGGCCTTGCTCGATTTCTTTCCGAAGAAATCGATGAGTCTCTGCATGAAAGTCATCGTCGTCACCCATGAATGCGTTGGTCGATAAATCCGGCCCGAAGGAATGCCCTGGGAGCGGGCCGGAGGGCAAGACACCATTCTACCTGACGCGGCCCCCATTGACGCAGAACTATGTGGCCGTTAAAGTGTTAAACAATACCCGCAAAAATGGGGAAAATCCAGTGGGTCACCGATTTAAGGGAGGTTTCATGAGTCGTCGAAAATACCGTTCAGGGAGGGGGTTCCGGCCGGGGGCGATCGGTTTCGGGGTGATCTGCCTGGGGCTGGCGCTCCTGCCGGCCTTCCCGGATGAAGCCGGCGGGAAATCGGGGATCGCGGGGATGCTCTCGCAGCTCGAGAGCAGGGATTCCTACGAGAGGCACCGGGCGGTGGTCGGCCTGGGAAAATCGGGGGACCCGGCGGCGGTCGAGCCCCTCATCCGGCTGCTCGGCGATTCCGACTACTTCGTGCGCGCCTTTGCCGCGAGCGCCCTGGCGGACCTGGGAGACGCGGAAGCGGTCGACAGCCTGATCCGGGCGCTCGGGGACGAGAGCGACCGGGTGCGGCGCTCCGCCGCCGAGGCCCTGGGGCGGTTGCGGGATCCGAAGGCCCTGGACCCGCTCGCCGCCCTGCTCGGGGATTCCGACATCTTCGTGCGCCGCACCGCGGCCATGGCGCTGGGAGACCTGGGGCACCCGGATGCGGCCGGGCCCCTGACGGAGGCGCTCGGCGACCGGGACAGCTACGTGCGGAACGGCGCGGCGCTCGCGCTCCGGAACCTGGGAAGCGGGGCGGTCCCGGCGCTGGTCGAGGCGCTCCGGGACTGGAGGGCCGGCCCGGCGGCCGCGGAGGCGCTCGCGGACCTCGGCTGGGAGCCGGTTACGCCCGGGGAGAGGGTGCGCTACAATGTCGCGGTGAGGGACCGGGACGCCGTGCTTCAGAACCGGGAGGAAACCCTGGCCGTCCTCCGCGCCGATGCGCGGGACGGGAGCCGCCGGCAGCTCGAGTGGGCCGTCTGCGCCCTGGTCGGGATCGGGGATGAAGCCGCCATCGGCGAACTCGAGGGCATTCTCCAGGCCAGGGGCGATCCCGGGATCGCGCGGGTGCTCGTGGAGAGCGGGAACGCGCGCCTGGCCTCGGTCGCCCGCAGCTGGGCCGAAGCCGAGGGGGTCGAGATCCCGGTTTCCGGGGAGGGGGCCGCCGTCCGGTGGGGGGGCATGTAGATTACGGGGGTGGTGGGATGAGGGTGCATGACGTGGTGGTCGTCGGTTCGGGAATCAGCGGGCTGAGCTTCGCGCATCGCGCGGCCGGGGCGGGGAAGCGGGTCCTGGTGCTCGAGCGGCGGGAGCGGATCGGCGGCTGTATCCATTCCCGGCGGAGCGACGACGGCTACTGGTACGAGCTGGGCGCGCACACGGTCTACAATTCCTATTCACGGCTGCTCGATATCGCCGTCGCCGCCGGTCTGGCCGACCGGCTGGTGCGGCGCGGGCCGGCGCGCGCCCGTTTCGGGCTGCTGAAGAACGGCCGGGTGGACTGGCTCACCCCCCCCAGGGTGCTCCTCAAGCTCAACTGGCTGGAGGCCGCGCTCTGCGGACCGGTCGGGATCTTCCGGGGGAAGGAAGGGCGCACGGTCGAGGAGTATTACTCCGGCCTGGTCGGGCGGGGCAACTTTCGCCGGGTGCTCTCCCCGTTTTTCGCCGCCGTCCCTTCCCAGCGGGCCGACGCCTTTCCCGTGTCGGGCCCCGGGTCGCTGTTCAAGAAGCGCCCCCGGCGCGAGGAGTTCCCCCGGAGCTTCGGGCTCCCGGGCGGCCTCGGGGAGATCTGCGCCGCCATCGCCGCCCATGAAAAGATCGAAGTCAGGACGGGGGTGGGGGCCGAATCACTCCGTCCCGCGGGCGGCGGTTTCATCCTCCGCACCGACGGCGGGGAGGAGATCGAGACCCGGTTCCCGGTGCTGGCGGCGACGCACCGCGAGGCGGCCCGGCTGGTGCGGGACCTCGCTCCGGAACTTTCCGCCGCGATCGCGGCCGTCGGGCAGGTGGCCGTCGAGAGCTTCGGCGTGCGCGTCCGGCGCGAGCGGTGCTGGATGCCGGAGTGCGCCTTCGTGGTGCCCGTCGAGGACGTTTTCTACTCGGTCGTCACCCGCGATCCCTTCCCCGACCCCGACTGGCGCGCCTTCGCCTTCCACTTCCGGGAAGGCCTCGGGCGGGAGGAGAAGATCGCCCGCATCTCGGACCTGCTGCGGGTTTCCCCCGGGGACCTCGAGGAGCCGGCCGAAGAGCGGACCCTGCTCCCCGCCCCCCGGGTCGGTCATGCCGGGGTCGTGGCCGAGATCGACCGGCGGCTCGAAGGGCTGCGGCTGGGGCTTACGGGCAATTACTTCCAGGGCCTGGCGATCGAGGACTGCATCGCGCGCTCGGAGTCGGAATGGGAGCGGCTCCGGGCGTTGTCCTGATTTTCCCGCACGGAACCTTTCTAAAGTCCCAGCTCGACGGGGCCGCCCGTGACGGTGAAGCGCCCCATGACCACCCCCGTGGTCGCCGCGTCGGCCGTGCCGGAGAACCCCGGCTGCTTCCCCCCGGCGGAGAGATCGAAGACGCCCGGCTCGATCACCCGGCGGGTGTCGTCGGTGATGAGCGACAGGTCCTTCGGGTCGATCGTGAACGTCACCCGCCGCGACGCCCCGGCCCCGAGATGAATGCGGCGGAAGCCCGCCAGTTTCCGGATCGGTACCGGTGCGGACGCCTCCCGATCGGTGACGTAGAGCTGTACCACCTCGTCCCCCGCACGGGTGCCGGTGTTGGTCACCGTGACGGAGACTTCGACCGTGTCCCCGGCCTTGACGGTTCCGGGGACCTTCAGACCGGAGTAGGCGAAGGAGGTGTAGCTGAGGCCGTGGCCGAAGGGGTAGAGGGGGGTTCCGGTGAAGTACTTGTAGGTGCGCCCCTCCATCGAGTAATCCTCGAGCGGCAGCATCCCGTCGAGCGACCGGTAGAAGGTGACGGGAAGCCGCCCGGCCGGGCTATAGTCCCCGAAGAGCACGTCCGCGATGGCGGTGCCGGCCCCCTGGCCCGGGTACCACGCTTCCACGATGGCGGGGATGTGGGCGTCGGCCCAGTTGACGGCCAGGGCGCTGCCGCTCAGCAGCACCAGCACCGTGGGGGTCCCCGTCGCGGCGACCGCCCGCATCAGCTCCTGCTGCACCTTCGGCAGGTCGATCGTCAGGCGGTCCCCTCCCCGGAACCCTTCGACCTGGACCGGCATCTCCTCCCCCTCGAGCCTCGGGGAGAGCCCGAGGAAGAGTAGGGCGACGTCGGCCGAACGGGCCGCGGCGACGGCTTCGGCCTGGAGGTCCCGGCCCCGCATCGACCACTGGAGTTCGATGTTCATCCCGCCGAAGCGATCGGCCGCTTCGACCGTGATCGGGTAGGCCCGGCCCGCCTCGAGCCGGACATACTCGGGGGGAGCGCCCCGGGGCCCGCCGAGCGGCCGGCCGTCGACGAGGAGCCTTCCGAAGGCGCCGGCGGCCCGGAGGGTGTATTCCCCGCTCTCGGGCACCGTGATCCGTCCGCTGAAGCGGACGGCGAAGCGGTCGTCGGTCAGTTCCGGGTAAGGGACGTCGTTGCCCCACCCGGCCCGGATATTGGGAAGATGTTCGGTCCGGACCGGCTTTCCCGTGAAGGCCAGGTTGTCGAAGAACTCGGCGGTGACCCCCGCTTTTCCCGCACCCGTGGTCAGGGCGGAATCGGGCACCGGCTCGAAGGCCACCATCCCCTCGGCGATGTCGCACCCGCGCGCGTAAAGCACCTTCCCCGAACTCCCCAATTTGGCCCGGATCCCCTCGAGGGGAGTGACCGGGCGGGAGGGGGTGCCGTTGTAATTGCCGAGCAGGGTCTCGACGTCGTCGGCGTTCGGCCCGATGACGGCGACGGTACGGAGCCGCCTGGAGAGCGGCAGGACGTTCCGTTCGTTCTTCAGCAGCACGATCGAGCGGCGCGCGGTCTCCTCGGCCAGCCGGGAGTGCTCGGGCGAATCGTTGACGGAGTAGGGGATGCGGGCCCAGCGCACCATCTCCGGGGGATCGAACATCCCCAGCCGCATCCGGGCGGTGAAAAGGCGCTTGACCGAAACGTCCAGATCCCGCTCGGTGAGCAGCCCCTTTTCGATCGCCTCGCCGAGCCCGCGGTAGGCGTTGCCGCAATTGAGGTCGCACCCGCCGAGGATGCCGAGGGCCGCGGCCTCCGCCTCCGTCGCCACGATCCTGTGATTGGCGTATATGTCCCGGATGGCGCCGCAGTCGCTGACGACGTAGCCGTCGAATTTCCAGCGGCCGCGCAGCAGCTCCCCGAGGAGGAAGGTGTGGGCGCTGGCCGACTCGCCGCGGAAGCGGTTATAGGCGCCCATGAAGGAGTAGACCTTCCCCTCGGCGACGCTCGCGTGGAAGTGGGGCAGGTAGGTCTCGTACAGGTCCCGGTCGCTCGCCAGGGCGTCGAAGACGTGGCGCTCCGGTTCCGGGCCGCTGTGCACCGCGAAATGCTTCGAGGTGGCGATCACCTTGAAGTACCGGGGGTCGTCCCCCTGCAGCCCCCGGATGAAGGCGACCCCGAGCCGCCCGGTGAGGTAGGGGTCCTCGCCGTAGGTCTCCATGCCGCGCCCCCAGCGGGGGTCGCGGAAGATGTTGATGTTGGGCGACCAGAAGGTCAGCCCCTGGTAACGCCCGCGCTCGCCCCGGCGCACGGCCTCGTGGTGCTTGGCCCGGGCCTCGTCGCTCGTGGCGGTGGCCACCCGCAGCAGCTGCTCCTCGTCCCACATGGCGGCCAGGCCGATGGCCTGGGGGAAGACGGTGGCGACCCCCGCGCGCGCCACCCCGTGCAGCGCCTCGTTCCACCACTCGTAGGCGGGGACGCCAAGACGGTCGATGGCGGGGGCGTTGTTCATCGTCTGGGAGATCTTCTCCTCGAGCGTCATCCGTCCCACCAGGTCGTCCACCCGGACGTCGACGGGAAGGGAGGGGTCGAGGTACGGCGGGGCCGCGGGCGGATCGGCGAAGCCGACGGTTCCCGCCAGGATGACCATGACAAACAGCGCGCTCTGCAGCGTTCTTGTGACCTTCATCTCTTTCCGCTCCTTGAGGGCCCGGTGCCCCCGCCGGTCCTGCGTGCGGGGGCGCCGGGGATTCAGCTCGCTTTTTCCTGGAACAGGTGGACGTCCTGCTGCGGGAAGGGGATCGAAATGCCTTCCCGGTCGAACGTCAGTTTCACCTTTTCGTTGATGTCGAAATAGACGCTCCAGTAGTCCGCGGTCCGGACCCAGGGGCGGACCGCGAAATTGATGGAGCTGTCCCCCAGTTCCATGACGGCGACGGTCGGCGCCGGGTCGGCCAGGACCCGCCCGTCCTCCCGCAGGATTCCTTCCAGGACCGTCTTGGCCTTTTTGAGGTCGTCGTCGTAGCCGATGCCGAACACCATGTCGATCCTGCGGGTGTCCATGGCGGAGTAGTTGGTAATGTTGTCGGCCGTGATCCTCCCGTTGGGCAGGATCACCTTCTTGTTGTCGGGAGTGGTGAGGACGGTACTGAAGATGTGGATGACGTCCACCGTCCCCGCCGTGCCCCCCGCCTCCACGTAGTCCCCCACCTTGAAGGGCCGGAACAGGACGAGCATGACGCCCGAGGCGAGGTTGGCCAGCGATCCCTGCAGCGCCAGGCCGATGGCGAGCCCGGCGGCGCCGATGACGGCGATGAAGGAAGTGGTCTCGACCCCCAGCGCGCGGATGGCGGCGATGATGACGAAGGTCATGAGCGCGATCCGGGTGAGGCTCACGAGAAACTTGGACAGGGTGGCTTCGACCTTGTGGCGCTCCATCATTCTTCGAACGACACCCGTGACGACGCCGACCAGGATGCGCCCCAGCACCAGGATGGCGACGGCGGCGAGGATCTTGAGCGCCAGGGGCGTTCCGTAGGCGACGAGTTTATCCATGTAGGTTTCCATGTTTCCTCCCATGATGAGACTTTTCCGGTGGACACGGCCGGCTCATGGCGAGCCGTGGCCGAAAGGGTCCGATAGGGGCCAGCATAACGGAAAAACGCGGAATTTCAAACCTCCGCCGGCCGGGAACGGGGAGAGCGGGCGCGGCAGGCGGCCGCCGCGTCGGCCGCGGCCGCGACGACGGCGTCGATGTCGGCGGCGTCGATCCCGTAGTGGGTGACGGCCCGGACCGCCCCGGGGTGGTCGCCGACGAGGACGCCGCGGGCGGCCATGAAGGGCCCCCACCGCCCCAGGAGCGCTTCATCCAGGGTGAAGAAAACCATGTTGGTCCGCGCCCCCCCTTCCTCCACGGTGATGCCGGGGACGCGGCCGAACCCGGCGGCGAGGCGGTCGGCGTTGCGGTGGTCCTCCGGGAGCCGTTCGACCATCTCCTCGAGCGCCACGATTCCCGCCGCCGCCAGGACCCCCGCCTGGCGCATCCCCCCTCCCAGCATCTTGCGCCAGCGCCGGGCCTGCCGGATGAAGTCCCCCGACCCGCAGAGGACCGAGCCCACCGGGGCGGCCAGCCCCTTGGAGAGGCAGACCGATACGGAGTCGAAGGGACGGGCGATCTCCCGGGCGTGGACATTGAGCGCGGCGGCGGCGTTGAAGATGCGGGCCCCGTCCAGGTGGAGGCGCAATCCGCGCTCGCGGGCGAATTCCCCGACGGCGTCGAGGTAGGGGAGGGGGAGCACCTTCCCCGCCATGGTATTTTCGAGGCAGAGGAGGCGGGTCCGGGCGAAGTGCAGGTCGTCCGGCTTCACGGCGGCAGCCACCTTTTCCAGGTCGAGGGTCCCGTCCGGCTCGAAGTCGAGGGGCTGGGGCTGTATCCCCCCGAGCACCGCGGCGCCCCCCGCCTCGTAGCGGTAGGTGTGGGCCCACTGCCCGGCGATGTATTCGTCCCCCCGCCGGCAGTGGGTCAGCAGGGCGACGAGGTTGCTCTGGGTGCCGCTCGATACGAACAGGGCCCCTTCGGTGCCGAGCCTCGCGGCCGCCAGCGCCTCGAGGCGGTTGACAGTGGGGTCCTCGCCGTAGACGTCGTCCCCCACTTCGGCCGCGGCCATGGCTTTACGCATCGCGGGGGTGGGGAGGGTCACGGTATCGCTGCGCAGGTCGATGGTTTTCATAGTCCATCCTTATAGCGCAGATCGGGCCGACACCCCAAAGCAATTCTGGTCGGCGGCTGTGCTCATACAAAAAAAGCTTATATGAAGAGTAAATAGGGCCTGATGCCTGAGGTAACGCATCAGGTCGCGGTCCTTCACCCCCGTGACGGCGTTTGGCAAACGGAGGGTATGACGGTATCCTGTTGCTGGAGGAGGATCATGAACCTGGTTCCGTTGGGAAGGGCGGTGGGAAAGGCGCTGGCCTCTTCGTGGCTGAGGGAGGTGCTCCTCTGCCTGCCCCGCATCGCGCTCCTGGTCCCGAAGCTCATGGTGGACGAACGCGTCCCGCAGAGGACCAGGCTCGCCCTGGCGGCCCTGGCCGCCTACCTGGTCTCCCCCTGGGACATCATCGCCGATTTCATCCCCGGGATCGGCCAGCTCGACGACGCCGTGGTGATCCTTCTCTTCCTCGACGGGGTGCTCAACCAGGTCGACGATGCCGTACTCCTCGAACACTGGACCGGGGAGGAACGGACCCTGCGGCGGTTGCAGGCGCTGGCCGGCATCGTCTCGCACTGGACCCCGGAACGGGTCAAGGCCTTCCTCTTCCGGACCTAGCCCCTCCGCCCGGAGAGATAGAACGTCAGGCCGCCGACGCACAAAACCAGCCCCAGTCCGGCGAGGATCGCGATCCCCGCGAACGTACCGCACAGCTCCACGATCGTGGCCCGTTGCCCGACCCCCAGGGCGGCGGCGAGCGCCAGGGCGGCGGCGAGCGCCAGCCCCTCCGCCCAGGCCAGCGGCCGTGCCGCGCGCTCGGCCTCGGCGGCGCGGCGGAGCAACTGCCCCCTCCACCAGAGATGCCCGGCCGAAACCGGCGGGATCCGGCCCATGTCCATCGTCCGCGCCCCCGAGAGCGCCTCCACCGCCAGGAGCGTCCCGGCGCACCGGCCGCACCTTTCGGCATGCCGTCTGAGCGCGGGCCCCGCGTCGTGGGGCCAGCGGTGCTCAAGGAGCAGCCGGGCTACTTTTCTTTCCTGCGGGCAGAAGGGGAGCCTCATCTCCGTACCTCCCTTATCATCATCTCTCGGCGCAGCGCCCGGGCGAGCTTGTGGCGCGAGCGGTAGAGGGCCAACCGGATGCGGGCCGTCCCGAAACCCGTGACCGCCGCGATCTCCCGGTGCGACATCCCCTCGGCGTGGGCGAGCCAGAGGAGTTGGCGCTCCACGGGCCTGAGCGAGAGCAGGGCGGCGCCGAGGTTCCCGTAATCCGGATTCTCGACGGGCGGAGGGTCGACGGCGGGGAGCGCCCGTTCCGGCACCTCCCCGAGCGGTCTCCCCACAGGACGGCGCCAATGGTCGCGCAGGAGGTTGGTGGCGATCCGGAACAGGTAGCGGCGGCAGGCGTCCTCCCCCTGGTCCCAGGGGGCACGGGCCGAGAGCAAGCGCAGGTAGCTCTCCTGGACCAGGTCCTCGGCCAGGGAGGGGTTGCCCGACACCCGTCGGACGTAAGCGGACAGCTGCCGCACCGTCCGCTGGTAAAAGGGGGTGAAGCCCTCTTCCGTCATCGGCACTCGCGCCGCTTCCTTTTCCTCGGCGGCAAGGGGGTCGGCCAGGATCGATTCCGTGGATCGGCTGTTCATGGGCGATTTCCAATGACGGTGCGTGCAGTGTACGCCCTTTTCCCTTTTCATGAAAGTCCGGCGCCTCTCCGGTCGTCAGTCTGCATCCGCCTCACCCGGTCTCAGCGCCAGCCGTCGGAAGAGAATGAAGGAAATCCCGGCGGAAAGCATGAGGCCGATCCCGAGCATCAGGGCCAGGGTGCCGACCAGGAGCAGCGCCTGCGGGTCTCCGAGATAGCGCCGGACGAAGAGGATCCCCGCGCCGCAGAGGGTCGAGACGAGGCCCAGCTGCAGGGGCGCCAGGATGCGGGCGGCGGCCCCCCCGGTGATGCCGGGCTGCGCCAGGGCCGCGCTGACGGGGGCGAGCTCCATGAATTTCCTGCCGGCGTCGCTCGACAGGTAATGGAACAGCTCCTCGTTGCCGCTGAGCTTGTCCAGGAGCTTGGTATGGATTTCGGTCTGCACCCTGAAGACGCGGTTCCAGCGCCGGTTCTGCATGAGGAGACGCAGGAGCCAGAGGATGGCGCCGATGATGGCCAGGAGTACGAAGGCAACCATGGTGTCGCCGTTCGACCCCCCGCCTCTTTCGGGCCACACGGCGCGCTGGAAGAGGAAGGGGACGTTGCCCCCCGAGTTCCCCGGAAGGTGGGCGAACAGATAAAACTCGGGGTTGCGTGCGATCTCCGGGTGGCTTCCGATGAAGGCGGCCAGCCCCGGGTTGTGCCGGTTCACGTAATCGGGATAACCGAGGAGCGACGGGTCGGTCGAAAGCGCCATCGTGAGCCTCGGGCTCATGCGCAGGAACCCGAAGAGTTCCTCTCGCACCGATTTCAGTTCCACATCGCTTGCGGGGGCCGACGGGCCGGCGGCCGTCTCTCCCGAGGGGACCGGCGCCGGCTGCGCCCGGAGCGAGCCCGGGATGGAAAAGGCGAAAAGGCAAAGAAAGGCTGCGGTGATCTTTTTCATGGTTTCTCCTCCAGCCGGTACAACGGACGGGAGGAGAAACGGTTATCATTTATTTTGCGGATACCGTAGAGGGGTACCATTTTACAATTATTTGCTTTTGTATGAAATTGCGGACCGTGCCCCAGTGTATACTATAGGATAATTGATTATAATTGGCGTTGGGTGCGCTGGCGGTCACCCCCCCGACGGATCGGGGACGGCGTCACGCCGGAAAGCGGCCTTCGGGACCTTCAAATGATTTGCCATCGAAACCGCCGGAAGATTCGTGGAGATGCTGCCCGGTTGGAGGCGGAATCGCTGGAGCTCTGCAGGCGGCATCTCGATGCGCTCCTCCGCTATGCGACCGCCCTGACCGCCCGGACTTCGGCAATCGAGGATGCCGTCGAGCATGCCTTCGTGAGCCATTTCGCGGCCCGGATGCGGGGCCGGGAAGTGGGCGACGCGCGGATCTGGCTGACCCGCGCGGTGCGAAAACATATCCTTTCCCTGGTGGGCGCCAGGGAGGACCCCGGCGACCTCCCGCCGGACGCGCAACCGGAAAGCGGATCGACCGATACCCGCCATCGGCTGTTCCGCCGGACCCTGGCTTCGCTCCCGCGGTGTCAGCGCGAATGCGTACGGCTTCGAATCGAGGGATACGCCTGTACCGAAATCGCCTCCATCCTGCGCATCCGCAAGGGGAAGGTAGGGGCGCTGATCTTTCGGGGATTCCGGCATTTCCACGAAAGCGGGGTACTGGCGCCGATGCCGCCTACATGGAGGGGGGGCTTCAGGGATACCTTCCTCCTGATCGCCCACCTCCGCTACCTCTGGGAGGAATCACGGTACAGGAAAAGGGTCCAGAAGCGTGTCTACGCCTACCTGCTTCTCCTGGGGCTGGCGACCGCGGCGGCGGCGGTGGCCGCCGTCCTGATGCAGTAGAAAGGTCCACGCATCAGCCTGTCAGGCCTTGGCCCTCCTCCTTCCCGTCACGGCGCGGAAAACAGACGCGCAGGGGGAGTCGGCCTTCGGCCCAAAGCCCGCGGACTTCTCCGCCCGGCGGGGAGTCGGCTCCGCCGGGTCTCCGGTTCGCTCTTCGGCGGGATTTTGTTCGTTCCAGTCCCTGATGGAGGCCTGGATCCGTTCCATCAGGTCCTGTTCGGAAACCAGCGGATGGGGCTGGAAGCGGGAAGCCATCGCCTCCAATTCCTTCCATTCCCGGTGCATGCGTTCCACCCGGTCACGGCAGCGGGGACAGCGTTCCAGGTGCTCTTCGATGCAGGCCCGGCGCCGGGCGGGGATCTCGTCGCCGTCCAGACGGAGCAACAGGCCGTCGCTGAAATGACCGCAGCGGTGAGAAGTGGCTTTCTGGATCAGGCGCAGAATCATTCCCTCTTCCCCTTGATACTGCCCGAGTGGATTTTCTTGAGCCCGCGGGCGGCGAGGGCTCCAACGGTGCCTATCCGGATCTTCAGTATCTCCGCGATTTCCGCGTAGGTGAAGCCTTCCAGCCGGAGCTGTACGCATTCGCGCTCGCGGGGGGAGAGCATGGACAAGGCGAGGCTGAAGACCTCGCTGCGTTCGTACTGGGCCTCGAGGTCCTGGCCGGCGTCCACGACCAGTGCGGCGTCCTCGAGATCGGCCTTCCAGGCGAGGAGCGTCTTCCGGTTGCAGTCCAGCAGATAGTTTCTCAGGACACGGAAGAGCCAGGCCCGGGGATTGTTGATGCGCTGTCCCCCCGTCCTGGCGACGAAATAGCGCAGGAACGCTTCTTGGAGGCCGTCCTGCACCACCGCCGGTTCCCTGGCCAAGGTGGCGGCATATCGGGAGAGCGAGGGAGCGTTGGTGCGGAACAGCTCCGTGACCTCGGCTTCCATGTTTTCGCGCGAGATCGCGTCGCTCCGGGTCCGCCCGGGAGCAGGGGCGCGGGACAGGTCCCGATCGGCACGGCGCGGATCCCTGCCCTCGAGCCCGAAGCCGAGGAGGATGTCGCCTAGCACGTCTTCGTTCGATGTCTTCATGATACCGGCACAACCCGAAATCGGCGAACAGTCCCAATTATCATACCCGAAACCGGGGGCGAGTGAATATGAAATTGCATGTAAATAAAAACGCGACTCCCGCGTCATACAGTCAAATGGGGTCCGCGCTTCCCGCGCGGCCCCTCCCACCCGATAGTCGAAAAAAAATCCTAAAGATCTCACGCTGATGGACGAAAAGGCCAAGCAGGGGCTTTAGGGGCAAAATGCAGACAGGGAAAGGAGGACGCCCATGAAACCGGTGAGCCGTCCCTCGGCCGCAGCGGGATTCAGCCTTGTGGAGGTGATTCTGGGGCTTATGCTGGCGGGCATCCTGGCCGGGTTCGGCCTTCTCGGCATGAACGCGATTCTGCCCGGAATGCGGGCCGACGAGGGGATGAACCAGGTGATGGCCCAGTTGCGCAAGGGGCGGAGTACAGCGATGAGCCAGCGGCGGACCGTGGAGGTGCGCTTTCAGGGCGCGTATGCCGTGCAACTGGTGCGTCATGACTGGCCTCCCCCGGCCGTCAGCGGGCTGGGTACCGTCAGGCTCGGAAACAACTGCCGGTTCCTGCAGCTCGAAGGTGTGCCGGACACTCCGGACGGATTCGGGAACCGGGCGGCCGTCGATTTCGGCGGCGCCTCGTCCCTGTTTTTCCTGGCCGATGGAACGCTCGCCGACGGGAGCGGAGACCCGGTCAACGGCACCGTTTTCATCGCCGTCCCCGGCCGGGTGGACTCGATACGCGCCGTGACCGTCCTGGGCGCCTCCGGGCGCATCCGGAGCTACCGGTGGACGGGAAAGGAATGGATCCCATGAAAGGGGAGAGAATGCGGGGCCATGGAGGAGTGCGGGACGCGGCGGGATTTTCGCTCCTGGAGGCGCTGCTGGCCATGATCATCCTGGGGGGCGGCTTGCTGGCCCTGGCGATGGGCCTGGCCCAGGGGCTCTCGATCGTATCCGCCTCTCCCTATCATCAGATCGCCAGGGAAAAGGCGTCCGAGGCGATGGAAAGCGTGTTCACCTCGCGGGACGCGCGCAAGATAGCGAGCTGGGACATGGTCCAGAACCGGAGCCGGGGGGGCGTCTTCCTCGACGGGCCGCAGCCGATGCGGACCCAGGGGGCGGACGGGCTGGTCAATACCTTGGACGACGGCGGGATCGAAACGCACGCGCTCCCGGGACCGGACAACATCATAGGAACGGCCGACGACGTGACCGCGCCGCTCACCGGCTTCACCCGGGAGATCGAAATCACCCGCCTCAGTCCCAACCTGCGCCGGATACGCGTCATCGTCCGGTACAGCATCGGGGGCCGGGACCGGCGGTACCAGATCGTTGCCTGCATCTCCCCGTTCGCCTGACCGGGGGCGTTCGGGGGCTCGATTCCCGGACCGGAGGCGGCGGGATCAGGGAGGGACCTATGCGACGGGAAGAGGGATTCAGCCTGACGGAAATGCTGCTCGCGATCTGCATCACGCTTCTCGTGCTCGCGGGGACGCTGGGGGCGTTCAACGATTCGCTGCGGCTCCACGAGAAAGCCGTGGAGGTGAGCGAACTGGACCACAACCTGCGCACGGGAATGCAGCTATTGGTGGAGGACTTTATCGGTGCCGGGTGGGGCATCCCCGTCGGGGGCGTTCCCGTTCCTTCGGGGGAGGACGCCGAGCCGATCACCCGTCCCGGGCCCCGGGACGGTGAGCTCGAGTTCGCCTCGGAGACGATTGCAGCGGTCAATCCAGGACCCGCCCTGGGCCCGGTTGTGTGCGGGGGGGCCACGGACATTGTCAACATCCTGTATGCGGACGGCTCGATCGCCCTGGACACCCACCGACTGGTGGAGATCGGGGAGAACGGTTCAAGCGTCACCGTCGATTCCCGCACCCCGATCTCGGGCCCGCGCCCGGTACGCAGCGGCGATCTGATCTGCCTGAGCAACGCCCTCGGGTCCGCCCTTCAATACGTCACGCGGGTTTCGGGACAGAAGATCCTGTTCGACGCCGACGATCCCATGCGCCTCAACCAGCCCGGGGTGCCGGGATCGGTGACGCGGCTGATGGACGAGGAGGGTCATTTTCCGCCGACTTCGGCCAGGCGGATCCACCTCATCACCTACTACCTGGAACCCTCCCCCCTGGACCCCGGCCTTACGCGGCTGATGCGCCGGATCAACGACCGGCCCGCAACGGCCGTTGCGGAGGTGCTGGAGAACCTGCAGTTCAGCTACGATCTCGTGGACGGCGCGCTCAATCCCACCGACATCAAGATTCCCCTGGCCCCCAACAGCCCCGCCCAGATCCGGAAAGTCAACCTCCTGCTGGCCGGGCGAACCGGCAGGGTCATGAGGGAAACGGGCGCCTACGTGCGCCGCACCCTGACGACGCAGGTCAGCCTGCGCAGTCTCTCTTATATCGACCGATACCGGTAACGAGGTACACGATGAATCCAAGGAATGAAGGCGGAATCGCTTTGATCACCACCCTGCTCGTTCTGGTCCTTCTAGGGGCGCTGCTCGAGGCCTTTGTCCTGTCGGTCAACTCGAACCAGGAGCAGATCGGGATGGACCGGGCGAGGAACCAGGCGTTCTATGGGGCCTTGGCGGGCCTCGAGAAACTCACGGCCGATCTGGGCACCCTTTTCGAGACCGACTACGCCCCGTCAGTCACCGAGATCGACGGCCTGGAGGAGGCCTCCCCATCGCTCCCCGGGATCGCCTATGTCGCGCCGGGAGGCGGGCCAGGATACCAGATCAGCTATCCCCTGGATGCCAACGGCAATCCAAGGGCGGAAACGCGCACGGTCCCCTCCGGCCCCTACGAGGGACTCCTCGGACTCATCACCCCCTATACAATGACGGTCACGGCGCGAACCCCCGGACAGTCGGAGGTGCAGATAGAGCGCAGCCTGCAGACCGTGGCGGTCCCCGTTTTTCAGTTCGGCGTTTTTTCCGACACCGACCTCAGCTTCCATGCGGGACCCTCCTTCGATTTCGGCGGGCGGGTGCATACCAATGGACACCTGTACCTGGCTCAGCGTGGCGGCAACACCCTGTACCTTCGGGACAAGGTCACCGCGTTCGGCGAAGTCATCCGGACCCACATGATCAACGGCGAATCCACGGCCTCCACCTACAACGGTCCCGTCAGCGTCGCATCCTCTTCCGGAACCTCCCATAACCTCGGGCGCAACGAGGGGAGCCTGGTTGGCCAGGTCGGGTCCGCCGAGAATGAACCCCTCTGGACGAACCTCTCGGTCGGTCGTTACGGGGGCAGCCTGCGGAACTGGCGCACCGGCGCCCGGCGGATGGACCTGCCCCTGGTGAGCATGGGTGCCGCCCCCATCGATATCATCCGGAGGCCCCTCCCGGGCGAGGACAGCACCAGCCCGGAGGTGTTCGCGCAGAGGTATTTCTCGATGGCCAGCCTGCGCATCCTCCTGTCCGACACCGAATCCGACCTCGGGGGGCTGCCGTCGGCGACGGCGCCGGCGCCGCAGCGGATGGACACGCAGGCGCCCGACGGCACCCGGTACGCCTCGGCGGGGACCTGGAGCGAGGGGTTCCGCTCCCAGGCGGGCACGCCGCTGATCGGCGGCTTCATCAAGGTCGAGATGCAGGACCGAAACCGCGCCTGGAACGACGTGACCGAGGAGATCCTGTCCCTCGGAATCGCGGGGAGGAACCTCGGCGGGTATGTCTCCTGCGGGGACCATCCGAATGCCGTGATCCGCCTGCAGCGCTTCAAGGATGACGCCTCCAGCTGCAAGAACGACAGCGCGGGGAATTTCTGGCCCAATGTCCTGTACGACACGCGCGAAGGCAACCCGCGCGACAACGTGTCCACGAACGAGAGTGCGGCCTTCCTGGGCGGGGTGATGCATTACGTGGAGCTGGACGTCGGCAACCTGGCACGCTGGTTTCGGGGCGAAATCGGCGGCAGCGGCACCGGGGCTATCGACGAGACGGGGTACGTGGTCTACTTCTCGGACCGGCGGACCAACCGTGACCCCTCGGGCCGGGAGACGGCGGAGTACGGGTTCGAGGATTTCGTGAATTCCGGGAACGCCGCGACCGGTTCCCCCGACGGCCGCCTGGAGGAGGCCGAGGATGTCAACGGGAACGGTCTCCTGGAGGATTATGGCAGGATTCCGCGGCTGCCGCCGGGGAGCGCGGCGCCCCTGGACGGGACGGCGCGCCCCTGGACCAAGGTCAGCGCCTCGATCGCGCGCCGCAACCGGCCGCTCTTCTTCCGGCGCGCCCTGAAGCTCGTGAACGGGGCCTCCATCAACCTCGGCACCAACACCGAGGGGATCCCGCATGGCCTGACCGTCGCCTCGGAAAACGCGGTCTACATTCAGGGGCACTACAACGCCAACGGGAGCTTCGGGGCCCCGCACGTGGCCTCGGCCGTCATCGCCGACGCCGTCACCTTCCTCTCCCGGAACTGGAACGACAGGGATTCGTTTCTCTACCCCCACAAGCCTTCGGGGCGAAGGGCGACCGACACCTTCTACCGGACGGCCCTGATCTCGGGAAAGGGCAGGGCGTTTGACCGCCCCTCCGGACAGCCCGATGATTTCGGGACCGACGGCGGGGTGCACAATTTCATCCGTTTTCTCGAGGATTGGACCGACCGCGACCTGAACTACCGGGGTTCCCTCATCAGCCTGTTCCATAACCGCCAGGCGGTGGGCACCTACAAGTGCTGCACGAACGTCTATTCCCCCCCGACGCGGGGATACAAATTCGACGTGGAGTTCCTCGAGCCGAGCCTGCTCCCCCCCCGCACGCCGATGTTCCGGGATGTCAATATCACCGGCTTCAGGCGAATCAAGGTGCCGCAGTGAGCCGAAATCGACGTTACAGGAGGGCGGGTGTAAAGAAAAGGAGGCCGGCGGAGATCTATAGTATGGTTGTTTTCCTTTGGTGCGGGCGCGCGGGAACGGCCTTGGATGACGGCCGTTCCCGCGTTCCCTTCGCGGCGGTTGGGGTTCTCTAGCGCCAGTCGTCGATCCGGACCGACTGAGCCGGCACCATCCCACCCATGCTGAAGTAGTTGTTGTTCGACCCGCCGGTGACGATGACGGTGAACGTCCCGCCCGACTTGCGGACGCCGAGGTTGATCTCGGGACCCGCGGGGGCGCGCTTGGCGCCGGGAGCCTGGCCCGTGACCCACTCGGTGAACTTCTCCACCGTGTCGTAGCCGGCGTCCCGGATGAAGTTGGCGATCGGGGGGCTCAGGACCGCGCAGGTGCCGAAGAGGTGCCCGTCCTGGGTGCCGTAGATCTCCTTGATGATCCCGGGGTAGTCCATGTTCGGGCCCCAGACGGTGGCGGCCCAGTTCTTGGCGGAGAGAATGCCCCATCCCATGAAGAGGGTGACGACGTTCTCCCCCTTCTTGAACCCGCGCCTCACCGACAGCGGCTGGAAGGGGGAGCGCTCCTCGTTCTCCGCCATGATGATGCCGATCAGGTTCATCGGGTTGCCGATCGTGCCCATGTAGGTCGTCCCGACCTTGCCGCAGTTGCCGCCGTTGATCGACAGCAGGCTCCAGGCCCGGCCGATCGTGGTGTTGGCCCGGGCGAAGGGCCCCACGGCCCCCTCCTCGTAATTGAGCCCGATCTCGTCGCGGATCGGCCCGTTGATGACGGCCCCCGCCATGAAGCCGTTGTCGGAGACGTTGACCGCCGTCATGCCGGTGGAGCCGAGCGCCAGGATGACGGGGAAGTACTCGGGGTCCGCCCCCGCCATGACGGCGTTGATGGCGGCCGTCTTCACGGTGTAGGTCCAGCTCTCCCCGGCTTCGGAACCCGGGTTCATCCTGCCGAGCGCGTCGTCGGGCCGGCGGCTGGTGAACTTCAGCATCTCGGCCACCCTTTCCTCCGTGGGGAGGACCACCGGGAGAAAGTCGGTGTAGCGCTTTTCCAGGAACAGCCTGTGGAGTTCGTCGGGGGTGCCGGTGTAGGTTTCCGGTCCCGCGTCCCGCCGAAGCTCGCCCGTCTTCTGTTCCCCGGCGGCCAGGGGGCGGGTCAGCAGTTCGACCAGTTCGCGCATCACCGGTTTGCCGGTGACGGGGTTGTTCCCCTCGATGACCTGCTTCTGGAGCTGCGCGGGGGTTTTCCCCCATACCGGTCCGCGGAAGAACTGCATGCGCAGGCCGGGCATCCCGAGGTTCGAGGCCACCTCCCTTTCCTGCGGCTCGAAGTCATCGAGGATGAGGGGCACGGCGGGTTTTTTCATTTTGGATTCGATGTCGATGGCGAGGCGGACCGCCCCCGGGGCGCAGAGGCTTCAATGCCCCAGGCCCACGATCGCGGCGTCCCCCTCCCTGGTGATTTCGTCCCACAGGGCCGGGCTCAGGGCGGACACCCCTGCGCCGCTCTCCTTGTACACGATCCGGGTCCCGGGATAGTTGGCCTTGAACCAGTCGGACATGACGGCCATGAGCCGGTCGCCGCCGATGAAGCCGGTGTTGACGAAATAGAGGGTCTTGCCTTCCAGGGTGTCCAGGCGCGGCGCCTGGGGCCGCAGCGTGACCGGCGGCGGCGTACCCATGGGGTTGTATACCGTGATGGTTTCCGCGGCGGCCGGCCCGGCGGCAAGGGTCGGGCGGCCGGCCGGGGACAGGGCGCAGAAAAGACCGAGGCACAAAATTACGATTCCCGTCATACGCAGTCTCATGCGTGATTCCTCCGGATACCTGAGATGACCTTCCGGAATTACGTCCCAAAAAGAGGGCGTTTTCAACCGAAAAGTGTCCGGCGGAAAGGAGTGCGGCGCGAATTTTTCCGGTTCGCGGCGCCCCGGATGGGGTAGAATCATGCAAAATCCAAACCGCACAAGGAGGAAATTTTCATGAAGGGCAGAATTTTAATGATCGCCGTTGCCGTAACGATGATGCTTTCCGCGGCCTGGGCCGCCGATGTGACGGGGAAATGGGTGGCGAGCGCGCCGGGGGGCCAGGGGCAGGGGGAGAGCACCATCACCCTTGTCTTCCAGGCGGCGGGGGAGACACTGACGGGCACGCTCGACAACTCGGCGATGCCGGGAGCCGTCGCCATCGAGGAGGGGAAGATCGACGGCGACACCCTCTCCTTTTCCCTGAAGCGCGTGATCGGGGAGCAGACCATGAAGGTCGTCTGGAAAGGGAAGGTCGCGGGGGACGAAATCCGCTTCACGCGCGGCATCGAGGGGGGCATGGGGGGCCCGGGCGGCGACGAGATCATCGCCAAAAGGGCGAAATAGGGCCGGCCGGGCCGGTTCATTCGGAGCGCAGCTCCCTGCGGGCGCCGCCGATCACCCGCAGCGATGACCTGACCAGAAGCAGTGCCAGGCCGAGCGCCACCGCGGTGTCGGGCCACGCGCTGCCGGTGAGCCAGATGCCCCCGGAGGCGGCGAAGACCGAGAGGTTCGAGGCGATGTCGTTCCGGGAGCATTCCCAGACCGAGCTCATGTTGATGTCCTCGCGGCGGTGGCGCCAAAGCAGGTAAAGACAGACGGAGTTGGCCAGCAGGCCCGCGAGGCTGAAAACCCCCATGACCTCGAAGACGGGGGTCAGGGGAACGAAGAGGGACCAGGCGACCCTCGCGATGACGGCGAGGGCCGCGACGAGGATCAGTGCGCCCTTGAAGAGCGCGACCCTGGCCTTGACGCGCGCGCCGCGCGCGACGGCCCAAAGGCTGAGGGCGTAGGTCAGCGCGTCCCCGAGGTTGTCGAGGCTGTCGGCCAGCAGCGCCGAGGAGCGGCCGTAGAGCGCGGCGGCGGCGATCACCACGAACATGACGGCGTTGATGCCGAGCACGGCGCGCAGCGTCCCCCGCTGGCGCGCCACGAGCGCGTCGACCGCGGAGGCGTCCTCACACGAGCACTCAGCCATGGCGGTCCTCCGGCGGCCTATTTCAGGAAGGAGTAGTCCCGGCCGTAGCGCAGCATCTGCTCGACGTAACCCTCGGTGAGGTCCACCTCGACGTCCACGACGCGCCCCTCCTGGACGACGGGGCGGTAGACCGGGTTGACGAAGCCGCCGTAAGGGGCTATCCGGAGCCGGGCGAACCGGTCGAGCACCTCCCGGTGGAGTTCGCGGTCGATGCGCACGCCGTAGGTTTCGACCAGGTCCCGGGCCCCCCCGTAATCCCCCTCGCTCGTGATCCGCTGGACCTCGCCGAGGAGCCGGCCGTAGAGCGCCCGCAGCTTTTCGTAATCGTTGATGACGAAATAGGTCTTTCCCTCACGCGTCACGCGCGAGATGACGTTCTCCGGCTTCCCGTGTTCGTAGACCCAGTGGGCGATCAGGGCCCGGGCCCGCATGTGGGCCTGCTCGATCTCCTTCCCGAGCTCGACCCGCGTGAGCTGGGTCTGGAGGCCGTTGCGGATCTCGCCGTCGTATTCGGCCCTGGCCGCCTCGAGGTCGGGTAGAAGGCCCAGTTCGACCATCCTGGGGTCCATGATGTAGTAGAGGGAGAAGAGGTCCGCCCGCGCCTCCTCGACCGGGGAGCTGTAGTTTTTGAGCGCATCGTCGCTCACGCCGGCCAGGAGCTGTCCCGAACCGTGCCCGAGGACCTCGTGCAGGTCGGTGGCGATGTTCGAGGCGAGCGAGCCGTATTTGCGCGCCCGCTCGAAGACCTCGTCGCTCGGGGCGAATTCCCGCGCGAAGGGGGACTTGAGCGAGGCCTGGTCGTAGGCGTAGGTGATGTTGGCGATCGTCACGCTCTTGCTGCCGTGGTTTTTGCGGATCCAGTTGGCGTTGGGGAGGTTGATGCCGATGGGGGTCGAGGGGTAGCAGTCGCCGCCCAGCATCGCCGCGGTGATGACCTTGGCCGTCACCCCCTTCACCTCCTTTTTTCGGAACCGGGGGTCGACGGGGGAGCGGTCCTCGAACCACTGGGCGTTGGCGGTGAGGATCTCCGACCGCCTCGTCGCCTCCAGGTCCTTGAAGTTGACGAGCGCTTCCCAGCTCCCCTTCATCCCCAGGGGGTCGTTGTAGACCTCGATGAAGCCGTTGACGAAATCGACCCGGGAGGCGGTGTCGGTGACCCAGAGGACGTTGTAGACGTCGAATTTTTCCAGGTCCCCGGTGCGGTAATAGTCGACGAGGGCCTCGATCACCCGGCGCTGGTGGTCGTTTTCGGCCACGGCGGCCGCCTTCTCGAGCCAGAACACGATCTTCTCGATGGCCGGCCCGTAGAGGCCGCCGACCCGGGCCACCTCCTCGACCACCTTCCCGCCCTTCCTGACCACGCGCGTGTTCAGCCCGTGGGAGACCGGGGTCTCGTCGGACCGGTCGACGGCGCGGGCGTAGTAACGCTCGACCTCGGCCTGGGTGACCCCCTCGTAGAAATTGACGGCCGAGCGGGCCACCAGGTCCTGGTCGGGGTCCTGGATGAACTTCTTCGGCGCCACGGCCGGGTCGAAGAGGATGGGGGTGAGGAAGGCGACCAGGTCGTCCGGCGTCTGTCCCGCGGCCAGGGGGAACTCCGCCCCCCGCGATCCCTCGACCAGGGACTTGAAGTAGGCGGCGTCGAAGCCGGGGGTGAACTTGTCGTTCGAATAGTGGTGGTGGATCCCGTTCGAGAACCAGACCCGCTTGGTGTAAGTCATGAACTCGTCCCAGCGCGGATCGTCGCGGTCTCCGGCGTATCCCGCCACGACGGCGTCCAGGGTGCGGCGCACCAGGAGGTTGTGCCGGTAGTTCTGGTCGAATAGGATGTCGCGTCCGCAGAGCGCCGCCTCCCCGAGGTAGTAGACCAGTTCCTTCTGCCGCGGGGTGAGCCGGTCGAACCCGGGGACCTGGTAGCGCATGATCTTCAGGTCGGCGAACTGGTCGATCTGCCACTGGAACTCCCCGGCGGCGTCCGGTTCGGGCGCCTTCTTCCTGCAGCCGGAGCCGGACAGAAGGAGAGCGAGGCAGGCAATGGCGGCCATCATCGTCACTTTCTTTGCGTTCATGGGGCGGGTCCTCCCGGGCGCGAAGGTGCGCCCGGCCATGATACCCGAAGGGCGCCTCCAGCGTCCATCGGGATGTCGGACACCCGGAGCTATCGGGCTTTGCCGCTGAGGGCCAGGATGCGCACCCGCAGGATCAGGGTGCGGGCGAGCACGCTCTCCGAAAAATCGATCATATCGCTGCCATACTGGCGCATGATGCAGGCGAGCGCGGCTTTTCGGGCTTCGGCGTCCTCCACGATCTCGGCCCTGCCCGAGCCGACGACGCTCTCGTATCTCGACCCCCAGTCGCACGCGTGCTCCCCTGGAACGATCCCGTGGAGGATGTCGAACTCGAACGCGACGCGGTCGTTGCGTCGGAGGATGTCGATCTTCTTTCCTTCGAGCGCCGCGTGGAAATAGAGGCAGCGACCGTCGTAGCCGAAATGGAGGGGGATGACGTAAGGCTGTCCATCGTCGCAAAGGGCCAGACGGCAGACGCGGCAACGGGCGATGATGCCGTCGATCGTCTTCCTGTCCGTGATTTCGCGCTCGTCTCTTCTCATCGGGCCCCCTCGCGCGCCGCGGCGTCAGATCCTGCGCAAAACGCGCGCGGGAAGGGTGATGACGGCGCGGACCAGTTCGAGCACCCCGCCGACGGCGACGCCCAGGACCCGGAAGGGGAGCAGCACCAGCCAGACAACGGGGTAGAGGACCAGGGCCAGGAGGGCCAGC
>JAAYCX010000060.1 GCA_012729555.1 Acidobacteriota bacterium | reverse complement strand
GAGTTCGAGCAGTACCTGCGCGGCCGTTCGAAGGACGAGCGTGAAGCCCTCAGGGAGCGGGAGCGGGAGTGGCGCGAGTACCTGAAGGAGCGGAGGAAGGCGTACAAGGAGGAGGCGCAGGCGACGCCGTACGAACGGCGGGAGTTCGAGCAGTACCTGCGCGGGCGTTCACAGGTTGAGCCTGAAGACGCGAGCGGCGGGGATGGGGGATGGCAGGAATACCTGAAGCAGCGGAACAAGGCATACAA
This sequence comes from Acidobacteriota bacterium, assembly GCA_012729555.1. Lineage (NCBI taxonomy): Bacteria > Pseudomonadati > Acidobacteriota > Acidobacteriota bacterium. The sequence continues at coordinate 9,696 of JAAYCX010000060.1, read as the reverse complement.
GGCGCAGTCAGAGGCGACGCGGGAGGAACTGGGGGACTATGCCCGGTATCTGCGCGAACGCAACCAGCAGGAACATGACCGGCGATGGCGGGCGTTCCTCGATGCGCGTCAACAAGGCTACAAGCCCTACGCGAGGGCGACGGAACGGGAGCGGGAAGAATTCGAAGAGTACCGCCGCGAAACCCTCCGCGGCCCGGCCGGGAGCGACCGGTCCGGAGACCAGGGGCGATGGGGGGGATTCGAGACGCCGCGTAACGGCGCCTGTTTCTTCACCGACGCCGACTACGGGGGAAACCGCTTGTGCATGGAGGTGGGCGAGCGGATGGAGTATGTCGGCGACGGCTACAACGACAGGATCTCCTCGGTCCGCATTTACGGCAGGGCCCGGGTGACCCTCTACCATGATTCGAATTTCCGGGGCTCAGAGCGGCGGGTCACGTCGGACGCACCCGGGCTGGAGGGCTTCAACGACAGGACCTCGTCGATCGAAGTGCGTTGACCGCAGGCTAGAAGGGCCAGAAGTTATTGTCCTGCCAGACCTGCCGCTTGAGGTCCTCGTCGATCCGGTGCAGCATGTGAATGTGGGTGCGCTCCCAGTCGGCGAGGGCCTGGTAGGCCGCCCTCTCGTGAGGATCGGCGGCGCTCGAGGCTCTCTGCTGGTAGACCTCGACGGCGCGGTTCTCGAAGCCGATGGCGGCGGAAATGGCGGCGGCCTCGAACCCCGCCGCGGAAATCTCCTTCTGAATCTTTTCGCTCAGGATCGCCGCCGCCGAGGCGTCCTGTCCCGGCGTCTCGAGGGTGCCGGGCCCGAATTTCCCGCTTTTGGCGAATTCGGCGAATTGCCCGGAGAGGAACTCGATGTGCCGGCCCTCCTCCTCGGCCATCATGGTGAAAAACTCGCGGACCGCCTCGCTGCGGGTCTCGCGGGCTGCGGTGGAGTAAAACGCCCTCCCCCGGTGTTCGAGCAGGATGGCTGTCTTCAGAACTTCTTCGGCGGTCTTTTCCATGGTCGTTCCTCCTCCAGGGGAGAGTGTAGCATGCCTACGGTCGGGGCATGTCCTCCGGCGGGGGGATCACGGGGCAGCCGTCGGGACAGAGCGTGATCACGTGGACGTAGCGGAGTTTTCCGTCTTCCAGCCGGAAGGTGTGGGCGTCGGGGAGGCCCTTGGGCCCTCCGAAGTCCACCTGCCCCATGACGGCCCCCAGAAGCTCGTCGACGATGTAGCGCCTGTTGGTCATGGGCACCCCCCCGCCCTTGGGTACCCCGGCGGTACAGGAGGGGTTCGGCTCGTTTTTGGGGTTGGTGTACGCGCCCCCCTCGATGCGCACGCAGGGGATGCCCCAGGGAACCCGGTCGAAGGCGGCGTAGTCCTCGAAGATATCGAAATAGTCGCTGGCGACGCGGATCAGGGTCTGCCGGTCGCTGCGCGTCTCCGGGGGGAGGATGTCCCATTTTTCGGTCGACGAGTATTTGAGATAGCTGTCGGCGTCAAAAAGCCAGTCGTCCCTGTCGCTGACGAGGCTTTCCACTTCCGCGATGGCGCCGTCGACCACCTTGAGCCGGGTCCCGATGACGTAGGGGTGGTCCGTTTTCGCGCTGATGATTTCGGTGAAGGTCTCGCAGATGTCGACGTCCAGCAGGCTGCGGCTGAAATCCACCTCGAGGGGCGAACCCCAGATCCCCTCCCCGAAGGGGGTGGCCTTCCGGTTTTCGATGTATGTCGCCCCCGGGGCCAGCGGCAGGAGCGACGGGGCCCCCCGCTTCAGGGCCTGGAGGTAAAGGTCCGCGGTTTGTTCGAGGCTCGGACGCGTGCACGATTCGGCCGACAGGGCGGATTGCAGCCCCGGCAACCACAGGCCGGACAACAGGACGAATGCGGCGACGATTCGGATCATGGACCCTCCTAAATGGTTTTTTCGGCTGCGCGGCCGGATGGTTGTTCCCCGGGGCGAATATAGACCAGGCGGCCGGAAGATGCACTCTTATTTCGCGGCCGGGAGGCTGAAGCGCCAGGCACAATACCATCCCTCCGGGTGCGGGTCCGGCGGGCAGCCGATGCACTCGGTTACGATGCGGTCGTCGATGCCGCGCGCGAAATACCCGTATTCCACGATCCCGCCCGATTTGCAGGCGTAATCGGGCAGGCCCTTGCGCCGGCGGGCCGACTGCACCCGGCAATCGTTCATATAAAACAGGAAGGATTCGGGGGACTCGTCGACGATCGACTGGACGTTGACGTTCGCGTACAGCCGGAAGCCGAGGGCTTTTTTCAGCCCCTCGAGTCCCGGCCGCCCGGGCAGGCGGAGGAATTTCCTGACGGTCCATGCCTCGTAGGGTGAGAACTGCGCCCAGGCGGAGTCGTTGCAGCGCTTGGCGTCGGTCATGCCGTGGGTGCCTTCCACCGCCTGGAACCAGACGCCGTCGTTGGCGAGCCAGTTCGTGGACACGCTCTTCACGAGCGCCACCAGGGACTCGCGCGGAAGGTCGACCATGGCCGCGGGCAGGTCGTTCTTGAGTGCGAACCCGAGAGTCCGGGCCAGCCTGGCCAGCTGGATCTTCAGGCTCCGGGGACCGGCCTCCTCCAGGACCGCGAGGGCCTTTTCCATGCCGAGCTGGTGCCGTACCTCGGAAAACCAGATGGAGTAGTGGACGATGATGCGTTCGAGCAGGCCGGCGATGTACCCGGCGAGCTCTTCGTCACCGAGCTCCAGAGGCGAGTGTGTCGATGCGGGGTCGTTCATGGTGCACCCTTTCTCCCGGTTGGGGGGCAGGCTGGAAACAATCGTCAGATTTTGCCCAGCCCCTGGCGGACGATGACGGGCCGGTCGCCCGTGAAATCTATGATGGTCGAAGGCTCCAGCCCGCCCGGCCCGGTGTCGAGGAAAACATCGACCAGGTGGCCGAAGGCGGTTTCGATTTCATCGGGATCGGAGAGGTAGGAGCCGCCGGGGAGGGACGCGCTGGTGCTGATGACCGGGTGCCCCAGGCCGTCGAGCAGCGCCCGGCAGACCGGGTGGTCCGGAACCCGGATGCCGACGGTCTTCCGTTTTTCCAGGAGGATCCTGGGCACCTGCCGGGTGGCGCCGAGGAGGAACGTATAGGGGCCGGGCAGGAGATGGCGCATCACCTTGTAGGCCTCGTTCGGGACATAGGCGTATTCGGCGATGTTTTTCAGGTCACGGCAGATGAAGCTCAGGATCTTCCGCTTGTCGTTCCCCTTGATGCGGTAGATCTTTTCGACCGCGTTCTTGTCGTGGAGGTCGCAGCCGAGGCCGTAGACCGAATCGGTCGGGTAGACGACCAGGCCGCCGCCGCGGAGGGAGTCGATGGCGGGTCCGAGCAGCCGCGCCTGGGGGTTTTCCGGGTGTATGCGTATCCTTTTCATCTCGTGTCCGCGCTCCGGGGGATCGACCCCAGTATATCCCCTCGCGGTTTCTTTCGGCACCCCCCTTTTCACGGGCCGCGCTGCTTCCCGCGAGCGCTCCCCGTGTCGGACCGGGCGGGGCCCGGATCCGGGACGGCCCCTCTGCGCCGCGCCACGGCCTGCCGGAGCAGGTATTCGACCTGTCCGTTGACGCTGCGCAGTTCGGCCGCGGCCCAGGCTTCCACCTCGGCCCACAGCTCCGGGTCCATTCTCAGGAGAAACGACTTTCTCTTGTCCATCATTCCCGTTCCGGATCAGGTGTAGAGCGTGCCGGTGTTGACCACGGGATGCACCTCGGATTCACCGCAGAGCACGACCATCAGGTTGCTGACCATGGCCGCCTTCCGCTCGTCGTCGAGGTGGAGCACCTGTTTTTCGGCCAGATCCCGCAGGGCCATATCCACCATGCTGACGGCCCCGTGCACGATCTTCTGGCGCGCGGCGATGATGGCCTCCGCCTGCTGCCGGCGCAGCATTGCCTGGGCGATCTCGGGGGCGTAGGCCAGGTGGGTGAGCCGGGCCTCCTCCACCGACACCCCGGCGCGGCCGAGGCGCTCCTCGAGCTCCTTCTTCAGCGCCGCGGAAACTTCGTCCGCGTTGCTCCGCAGCGTGATCTCGTCCTCCTCCCCGTGGTCGTAGGAATACTGGCTCGCCAGGTGGCGCAGGGCGGACTCGCTCTGGGTCTCGACGTAGAGCTCGTAGTCGTCCACGTCGAACACCGCCTGGGCCGTGTCCCGGACGCGCCAGACGATCACGGCGGCGATCTCGATCGGGTTGCCGCGCCGGTCGTTCACCTTCAGTTTCTCCCCGTTGATGGTCCGCGCGCGCAGGGAGATCTTGTTCCGGCCGAGGCTCTTTTTGTGCGGCGGGCCCCCGGCTTTCGCCGCCTCCATCTGCTTCGTCATCTCCGCCATCCGGCCGGTCCCGTTGGAATAGAAGGGATTGCCCCAGTGGAAACCGCTTTCGCGCACGCTCCCGCGGTATTTGCCGAACAGCACCAGGACGCGGGCCTGGTTCGGCTGCAGGGTGAAGAGCCCCGTCAGGAGGACGAGCAGGACGGGGAACATCAGCACGGACAGGATGGTGAGCAGGGGATGGGAATATCCCCGGCTCCCCTCGCCGGCGCAGTAGACGAAGAGCGCGATATCCGCGACCAGCAGGCCCAGCAGCAGGACAAGGGCCGTCCAGCCGTTGTGGACCCTGACGATGTTCTCGGCATTCCAGTCATTTGTTTCGGTGGCCATGGTTTTTTCCTCTGGTATCAGTTTGATATCATATTGATACCAGAGAGGGCGTTTGCGCCGCAAGGGCTTTTTTTGTTATGTTGAAGAAAGACCCGGGGTCCCGGGACCTTTGCCGCGGAGGGCATCATGCGGGTGCTGCTGATTTCGGCTAATCGCGAGGACGGGGATATGCGCGTGCCCGCCCTCGGGCTGGCTTGCGTCGCCGCCTCCGCCGCGGGTGCGGGGCATGAGACCAGGATTCTCGACCTGATGATCGAGCCGGAGCCCCGGCTCGCGCTCGAGGACGTGATCGGAAACTTTCGCCCGGACGCCATCGGCGTCAGCGTGCGCAACATCGACGACCAGAGCATGCGCCGTCCCCGCTTCCTCCTCGACCAGGCGCGCGAGGCCGTCGCCCGCTGCCGGGAGTCCTCGGCGGCCCCGGTCATTCTCGGCGGGGCCGGCTTCAGCATCCTGCCGCGGCCCATCCTCGATTACGTGGGCGCCGACATGGGGATTGCGGGGGAAGGGGAGAGCGTATTCCCCGAGCTGCTCGCGCGGATCGAGGCGGGCAAGGACCCGGGCACCCTTCCGGGGCTCTACCGGGCGCAGGGCACCGGGACCGCGCCGTGCGCCTATGTTTCGAACCTCGATGACCTGCCGCTGCCGGATCCGCACCTGCTGGCACGCTCCCTTGCCGGCGCCGTGGATGCCCCGGTTCCTGTCCAGAGCCGGCGCGGCTGCCCCGTCGGCTGCAGCTACTGTTCGACCCCCCTGATCGAGGGGAAGGTGGTGCGCCGGCGCTCCCCGGAGGCCGTGGCCGAATGGATGGCGCGCTGGGCGGCCGAGGGGTTTCGGCGCTTTTACTTCGTCGACAACACCTTCAACCTCCCTGCCGAGTACGCCGCCGGGCTCTGCGGCGCCATCCTCGATGCCCACCTCGACATCGACTGGCGCTGCATCCTCGTTCCCACGGTCGTCAGCGCGGAACTGGCCGGGCTGATGGCGCGGGCCGGATGCCGGGAGGTCAGCCTGGGGTTCGAGAGCGGGTCGGCCGCGTTGCTCGGAGGGATGCGCAAACCTTTCGATCCCGGGGATGTCCGCCTCGCGGCCGAACGGCTGAGGCGGGCCGGAATCGGCCGGATGGGCTTTTTGCTCCTGGGCGGTCCCGGCGAAACCGAGGAGACCGCCCGGGAGAGCTTCGATTTCGCCGAGTCCCTCGAACTGGAGGCCCTGAAGATCACGATCGGGGTGCGCATCTACCCCGGCACCGAGCTTGCGCGCGTCGCGCTCGGGGAGGGGGTGATAGCCTCCGAAGCCGAACTGCTCCACCCCCGCTTCTACATGGCGCGGGGACTCGAGGACCGGCTCCGCGCCCTGGCCGCCAGGCGGCAGGCGCGCAACCCCGGCTGGATCCTCTAATCTCCTCGGCGAACCGACCGATGAAGACAGGGTGGGCGGGAGTGCGTCCGCGATCGGGACGGGAGCATGGACAGATTCTCATGGGTGGTGGAGAAGGGGAACGAAGGCCTCTGGGACTGGGACCTCCCGGCCGGCCGCATCCATTTCTCCCCCCGCTGGCAGGCGCTCGTGGGAGGTGAAGGCTCCTGCGGCAGCTCGCCGGAGGAATGGTTCGGCCGCATCCCCCCGGATGAGCGCGAGGCGGTCCGGAGCGCCATCGACGCGCGGCTCAAGGAGAGATGCGGAAGGTTTGAACTGGAGCACCGCCTTCTCCATGCCGACGGATCCCGCCGCCGGGTGTCCTGCACGGGAATCATCACGCGGGACCCCGACGGCCGGGCGGTCCGGGTCGCGGGAGCCCACACGGACATCACCGCGTCGGTCGCGGTCGATCCGGAGACCGGCTTGGCCGGCCGCTCTTTTTTTCTCGACCGGGCGGCTCGTTCCCTGCTGGCTTCGCAGAGGGATCCCGCATTCGTCTTTGCCGTGATACTCCTGGCCATCGACCGGCCGGAAGCCGCAGAAGGCCCTTCGGAAACCGGCGGGGCCCTGGTGTCGGCCGCGGCGCGCCGCCTGGAGACGCGCATGAAAGCGGGGTACCGGCCTTCCTCCTCCGGCCGGGACCATGCGATCGCGCACGCGGGAGCGGGAGAGTTCCTGATCCTGCTGGAGGGCCTCGGCGGCGCGGACGAAGCACAGGCGGTGGCCGACCGCCTGCTGGGTGAGATGGCGGAGCCCTTCAGGGTGGGGGACCGGGAAATCTTCGCAGCCGTCAGCGCGGGAACCGCGGTGAGCGCCAGCGGGTACGAAAATCCGGAGGATATGCTGCGCGACGCGGACACGGCCCTTCACCGGGCCCGTTCCCTCGGCGGCGGGCGGGCCGAATTTTTCGACACCGCCGGCCTGGAGGCGGCGCGCCGGGAGCGCGCCCTCCAATCGGACCTTCGACGCGCGCTCGGGGAGGGGGAGCTCCGGGTCGTCTACCAGCCGATCGTCGACCTGTCGTCGAGCCGGATCGCCGGTTTCGAGGCCCTGCTCCGCTGGCGCCACCCGGAGCGGGGGGAGGTGTCCCCCGCCGAATTCATCCCGGTCGCCGAGCGGACGGGCCTGATCGGTCCCATCGGGCTCGGGGTGCTGCGGGAGGCTTGCCGCCAGGTGAAGGCCTGGAGGAAAAGCGCTCCGGGGGCGGGCGGAGTGTGGGTTTCGGTCAACGTGTCCCCGGCCCAGCTCAGGGGGGAGTCTTTCGTCAGGGAAGCGGCCGACATCCTGCGGGATGAGGCGTACGCCGGCGACGGCCTCGTGCTCGAGGTGACCGAAAGCGGGATCATGGAAAACACCCAGGCCGCCGTCCGGATTCTCATGCAGTTGCGCCTCGCGGGGGTGCGCGTCGCCATCGACGACTTCGGAACCGGGCATTCCTCCCTCTCCCGCCTGTGCGGGCTCCCGCTCGATTTTCTCAAGATCGATCCTTCCTTCGTCAGGGGAACCGAAAGCGGCGGGGACATGCTCGAAGTCGTGCGCAGCATCAGCGGACTGGCCGGGAGGCTGGGCCTCGGGGTCATCGCCGAGGGGATCGAGACCCCGGCGCTGCTCGAGCGGGTGCGGTCGCTCGGGTGCGGGTACGGCCAGGGTTTTCTCTTTTCGCGCCCGGTCGAAAGGGAGGCGGCCGCCGCCCTGCTCGAAGGGGGCACGATCGGCGTGGAGGAGCGCGCGCTTCCCGCCGCCCGCCGGGAAGGGGCGCCCGGGCGACGCCGGGGAGGGGGGCGATGGAACATCAAATGGGGCCTTGCGGCGCTTGCCGCCCTGGTCCTGCTCGGCATGGGGTACCTGGGGGGCGGCCCCGACAAGGCCCCACCCGCTCCGGTTGCGACCCTGGCGGTCGAGCCGGGTGCGCCCGGCCCGGGGATCCAGGCCCAGGCAAGGGCGGAAGCACCGCCGCCGGCCGCCCCAAAGGAGGAGGCCCCGCCGGCCGATTACAGCTTCCCGGTGATTCACGACCACCGCTTCGGCAGCTGCGGCGGGAGGCTCCGGCTCACCTCCGACACCCTTTCCTACCTCGGAGGGAAGAAGGAGTGCCGGTTCAGCGCCGGAAGATCGGCCTATACCTGCCGCATCGAGGACGGGAAGATCGTTATCCGGACCGAGGGCAGGACCTACCGTTTCCATCCCGAAGGGGACTCCCCGGAAACGCACGCCCGGCGGCTGGGGGAGATCCAGCGATACATCTCCCGTCTCCACCCCGAGGCCTCCCGCTGACTCCCGCCCCCCCCCGGCATTTCCTGCGTGGATTCCCCGGGGCCCCCCGAAGTATAATGGGGCCAACCACAATCAGGTTCAGTTCAGCCACACTCAAAATCCGGGAGGGGGACTATGGAACGCTGGATGGGCAAATATTCAAAGCTGTCGTACGCGCTCCTGCGCATCGTGGCGGGGATTCTTTACGCGTGTCATGGGGCCCAGAAGCTGTTCGGGGCGCTCGGGGGGCAGGGCTGGGGGGGCGACCCGATGATGCTGGCGGCCGGCGTCATCGAATTCGCCGGCGGGGTCCTGGTGGCGGCCGGCCTCTGGACGGGGTATGCGGCCTTTGTCGCGAGCGGCCAGATGGCGGCGGCCTATTTCATCGCCCACGCCGGCAGGGGGTTCTGGCCCATCCTCAACGGGGGGGAACTGGCGGCGCTGTACTGCTTTCTCTTCCTCTACATCTCGACGCAGGGCTCGGGGATCTTCGCCCTGGATTCCCTGATCGGGCGGCCCCGGGTCTCCGCCAAACCCTGAAGGGACCGGAACCGCCCGCCGGGGTCAGTCGCCGAAGTGAAACACCAGGCCGGCGGAAATCCGCAGGTTGTCCTGGCGGTCGTCGATCCCGCTGAAGAAGATCTGCGGGCCGGCGTCGTGGCGCGTCATGAGGTAGTCCACCTGGACGGCGCGCAACGAAAGGGACGGGGTCAGCCGGACGTCGAGGCCCCCGCCGATGGCGGCCGCCAGGGCCGTGGCCGAATCCCCGTAACCGAAGGCGCTTGTGCTGACGCGGCTGGCGCCGATCAGGAAATGGGCGAAGGGGGCGACCGTCTCCGCCCGCCAGGTCACCTTCGGGCCCACCATGAAGGTGTGGGAATTGACGTCGAGATAGGGGATCTCGAAGCCGCGCACCGAGGGGGAGCCGTAGTGGCCGCTGAAATCCCCGGTGATCCCGAACCATTCCGAAATGTTGACCGTCGCCGCGGCGTTCCAGCCGTGAAGGCTCATATCGCTCGGATCGGCCCGCAGGTAGGAGTAGCCGCCGAAGACTTCGGCTTTGGCAGTGTCCTGGGCCGGGGCCGCCGCCGGGGCCAGGAACAGGAGGACGACCAGAACCGCCGGAAACATGGATTTGCTCATAAGCACCCCTTTCTCCGCGACGGGGCCGGAACCCGATCCGCGGTCCCTGTATTGGATGCTTCGGCGCGGGCAAGGTTTCACCGGGATCGGGTAGGAGGGGGCCTCACGGCCCCCGTCCTCCCACACCACCGGACGTACGGTTCCGTATCCGGCGGTTCAGATAATCATAAGGGCTGACGAACCGTTGTCAGCAGTGAGAGCAGCCCCAG